>NZ_CAWNMS010000045.1:0-40320 GCF_963875605.1 Vibrio sp. V04_P4A5T148 | reverse complement strand
ATCAAAAGCCGCTGCCTTACCGCTTGGCGATAGCCCTACAAGATGATTGCTCATCTAAATATGGTGCGGAAAGAGAGACTTGAACTCTCACACCTTGCGGCGCCAGAACCTAAATCTGGTGCGTCTACCAATTTCGCCATTTCCGCAACTTTCCTAAATATTTTTATAAGAAAAATACTTAGGAAATGGTGGCTACGACGGGATTCGAACCTGTGACCCCATCATTATGAGTGATGTGCTCTAACCAACTGAGCTACGTAGCCATTTTTATTCTCTCTTTAAGTTTGCCTTAATGTCGAGAACGGAGCGCATTATGCGGATATGGCTCTAGAGCGTCAATAGTTTTTTTGAATAAATTCTTTGAAACCAACCGTTCGAACTTTTTTTGAACAAAGAGACGTGTTTGTGATCAAAAACGGTTAATAAATCATTAAGCTTATTGATTTTTCCTTGCTTGTCGCTAAGGTTGATTTTGAGAAAAAAACAAAAAAGCCAACAGAATCTGTCGGCTTTAATGGTGTATTAATGGCTGATTAACGAGTTATTTACACGTTGAAGCGGAAGTGGATAACATCGCCATCTTTTACGATATATTCTTTACCTTCCAAGCGCCATTTGCCCGCTTCTTTGGCTCCATTTTCGCCGCGATATTGAATGAAATCATCATAACCCACAACTTCAGCGCGAATGAAACCACGTTCAAAGTCGGTATGGATTTTTCCCGCCGCTTGCGGAGCCGTCGCACCGACCGGAATCGTCCAGGCACGCACTTCTTTTACGCCTGCGGTGAAGTAGGTTTGTAGCGTTAGCAGTTCGTAACCGGTACGAATCACGCGGTTTAGACCGGGTTCTTCAATGCCTAAATCGGCTAAAAACTCGGCGCGATCTTCTTCTTCAAGTTCAGATAGTTCAGCTTCAATGGCTGCGCAAACAGCAACCACAGAATTGTTCTCTTTTTCTGCAAACTCTCTGACAGCATCAAGGTACGGGTTATTTTCAAAGCCATCTTCGCTCACGTTGGCGATATACATGGTCGGTTTCAACGTTAAGAAGTTGAGATAATCTACGGCAGCTAGCTCTTCTTTTGAGAGTTCAACCGTGCGAGCCATACCACCTTCCGTTAATACAGGGAGTAGCTTCTCTAATACGGTGATTTCAAATTTAGCGTCTTTATCGCCACCTTTGGCACGTTTTGCTTGACGTTGAATGGCGCGTTCACAGCTATCAAGGTCGGCAAGGGCAAGCTCTAGATTGATTACTTCAATATCTTCAATTGGCGATACTTTGCCTGCTACGTGAACGATATTTTCGTTCTCGAAGCAGCGAACAACGTGACCAATCGCATCTGTTTCACGGATATTTGCAAGGAATTTGTTGCCTAAACCTTCACCTTTTGACGCGCCAGCCACTAGGCCTGCGATATCGACAAATTCCATTGTCGTCGGAAGGATACGTTGAGGGTTTACAATTTCTGCTAACGCATCGAGACGAAGGTCTGGAACAGGAACCACACCCGTGTTTGGTTCGATAGTGCAAAACGGGAAGTTTGCTGCTTCGATGCCCGCTTTAGTTAGTGCATTAAATAATGTCGATTTACCCACATTTGGTAAACCCACGATGCCACATTTAAAACCCATGACTGTAACCTTATTCAGCTTTGAACGTATGTAAGCGATTTTGTGCTTTAGTTAGACCATCTTTTAGTAAAATGTCGAAGCAACGAACCGATTCGTCAACCGCGGCATCTAGGCACTCTTGCTCTTTGGCGGGTGCTTTACCTAAAACATAGCCTGCTACTTTATCTTTGTGCCCCGGATGGCCGATACCAATCCGCAGGCGGTAGAATTCTTTGTTATTGCCGAGTTTGCTGATGGTGTCTTTAAGGCCATTATGCCCGCCATGACCACCGCCCATTTTGAACTTAGCGACCCCGGGAGGTAAGTCTAGTTCATCATGTGCCACCATGATCTCTTCTGGTTTTATCTGGTAAAACTTGGCGATGGCCGCCACGGCTTTACCGGATAAATTCATAAAAGTTGTTGGGATCAATAAACGCAGATCTTCACCATTAACCACGATACGTCCGGTGAAACCGAAGAATTTGGCTTCGTTTTTCAAGGTGACGTTATGAACTCGGGCTAATTCTTCTACTACCCAAGCGCCGGCATTGTGCCTCGTTTTGGCGTATTCAGGGCCAGGATTTGCTAGCCCGACAAGAAGTTTGATTGGTTGGCTCAAGGTTAGGATCTCTTTGCAATATCAAAAGCGCGGTATGATAGCACACAAAAGGGAAAGGGTGCGAGGCGCTAAAATAACAAAGGAAAAAGCACTTCATTTTTCAATGAAGTGCTTTAAAAGCATTTAAAAATCAGTAAATAAACTGAGTTTTAATTAAACATGGCAGAAATAGACTCTTCGTTGCTAATGCGACGAATCGCTTCAGCAAGCATGCTAGACAAGGTTAATTGTGTCACTTTGCCGGTTGCCGCCATCTCTTTAGATAGGGTGATCGAGTCTGTGACGATAACTTGGTCTAGTACTGAGTTTTTGATATTTTTTGCTGCGTTACCTGAGAATACCGCGTGCGTTGCGTAAGCAAATACACGTTTTGCACCACGTTCTTTCAGCGCTTCAGCGGCTTTACACAAAGTGCCGCCAGTGTCGATCATGTCATCCACGATCACACAATCGCGCCCATCAACATCGCCAATCAGGTTCATAACTTCAGACACGTTGGCGCGTGGACGACGTTTATCAACGATTGCGATGTCGATATCACCTAATGCTTTTGCAGTCGCACGAGCACGAACCACGCCACCAAGGTCAGGTGAAACCACAACAGGATCTTCTAACCCACGCGCTTTCATATCTTCAAGCAACACTGGCGTACCAAAGATGTTATCTACTGGGACGTCAAAGAAGCCTTGGATTTGTTCTGCGTGAAGGTCGATGGTCAAAACGCGGTCAACACCAACGTTTGAAAGGAAATCTGCAACAACTTTTGCAGTGATCGGTACACGAGCAGAGCGCACTCGGCGGTCTTGACGGGCATAACCAAAATATGGGATGACAGCAGTAATACGGCCTGCTGAAGCACGGCGCATTGCATCAATCATCACTACTAATTCCATTAAGTTGTCATTAGTAGGAGCACAAGTAGATTGAATAATAAATACATCGCTACCACGAACATTTTCGTTGATTTGCACTGCAACTTCACCGTCGGAGAAACGAGAAACAGTAGCATCACCAAGAGAGATGTATAGACGTTCAGCAATACGTTGGGCTAGTTCAGGTGTGGCGTTACCAGCAAATAGCTTCATATCAGGCACGGTGGAAACCTCAGGGTTGCGTCCAGTTTTTAAATAGGTCGGGTGTTGGCGAATTGGTATTCAGCCAGAGTCTTTTTCAGTGGCGAAATGTTACACCCTAAGGCGACAAACGCGAAGACTGTGTCAGGGAGCTTGGCAAGGACAGCTTCCGCTTCTACTTTGCTAGAAAATTCGGCAAAAACGCAAGATCCCGTCCCAGTCAATCTTGACGGCGCGTATTGTAGCAGCCATGAAAGTTGCTTATCAACCTCTGGGTACAGCATTCGGACAATTTTTTCGCAATCGTTTTCGTAAGGGTGTTCGAGAAGCGTTGATAGCGCTCGTTTTGGCGTGTTCCTTATCAATTGGGGATGAGTGAAAATATCTTTCGTTGCAATGCTCACATTAGGCCGAACCACCAAATACCATTTTTGCTTTGGTTCGGTTTGGGTCAGTTTTTCACCTACGCCTTCAGCAAATGCGGCAAAGCCATGGACAAAAACGGGAACATCCGCCCCGAGTGTTAAACCGAGCGTAGCGAGTTCTTGCTGTGATAGATTGGTTTGCCATAAGTAGTTCAGTGCAACAAGCACGGTTGCAGCATTGGAAGAGCCGCCACCGATGCCACCGCCCATTGGCAAAACTTTATTTAATTCAATGCTCGCGCCATAGCGGCATCCACTTGCCTTTTGTAAGGCGATGGCCGCTTTCCAAATCAAGTTGTCTTGTAGCGCAACGCCAGTAATGTCTGGTGTGAGAGTTATTTCGCCAGACTGATTGGCGGTAATGGTTAACTCATCACCAAAATCGAGAAATTGAAACAGTGTCTGTAATTCATGATATCCGTCGGCTCTTTGCCCGGTGATGTACAGAAACAGGTTGAGCTTAGCGGGTGATGGCCAGTGGGTTGGGGTGCAAATCATGGCGTTAGGGTCCACTTTGAAATGACGAGGTTTAATGAAACTTGATCTTGAGTCAGCTTCAGTTTGGCCGGAAGTGGCACTGAAGTGGAAGAAGCGGATGTTGAGACGAAGGGATAAGCTTGGTAGTTCAAATATTCCAAGTGCCAGCGGCTAAGCCCTAGCTGTTTATCTAACGATGCCAACAAATTATTTTGATTCAATTGAAAACCATCCGCCTCGGTTGGCAATCCAAGAAGCCAATCTTGTAGCTGCTCAATGGGGATCGATAACCCAGTTAACTCGTAAACTAAAGCATCCGCATTCTGCGCATCGATAATTTGATCATCATACGTTTTGACCTGGGCGCCCTGAGGCGAGATGGAGAGATTTAAAACGGTCTGCCCTAAAAATGTTGAGAGACGAAGCTGGCTATGGTCGGCGTTTTTTTGCCAATGAAAATTGAGGGATTGGCGCTGTTGTGGTGATATATAGCCGAGTTTTCCGCTGGCTTGGTACTCGCGGATCGTTTGCAATTGCTGTTGGTGTTGCTGCCAGCCGACGCTCTCGACCCTTGTTGAGGGTAAGTTTGTGCAACCAAAGAGTGTTAGCAGAGTGAGGAGAGTTAAAATCAGTCTATTTGCGCGTGTCATATCTGCCCATTATTTACACAGTGAAGGCCGTAAAAACGCCTCACTATATCATTGATATCACGAAGTCGGGAAAACAAATCCTTGTTGCCCTTTCATTAAAACAGGGCATCAAGTAAAATTCTGCTCCTATTTACATTTCCTGAACCGAGAAACCTCTATAGATGTCCTTGCTTGCTATTGGAATAAATCACAATACAGCGTCGGTAGAACTGCGAGAGAAAGTGGCGTTTGGTCCTGATAAATTATCAGAAGCCTTGCGACAACTTGCGTCCAGTTCCAGCGTTCAAGGTAGCGTTATTGTCTCTACCTGTAATCGCACGGAAATTTATTGTGATGTAAAATCGTCGAGCAAAAGTAAGTTAATCGATTGGTTGTCTCAGTTCCATCATGTGAATCCTGAAGATCTTAAACCGAGTTTGTATGTACATGAAGAACAAGCCGCTATTCGTCATTTGATGCGAGTGGCTTGTGGGCTGGATTCACTGGTATTGGGTGAGCCGCAGATTTTAGGGCAGGTGAAGCAAGCCTATGCGGATGCTCGCGAGCATAACGCGGCTGATTCAGCGATTGAAAAACTGTTTCAAAAAGCATTCTCGGTAGCTAAACGTGTGCGTACCGAAACCGAAATAGGCGGCAGTGCGGTATCTGTGGCTTATGCTGCTTGTACGTTGGCAAAGCAGATCTTTGAATCACTCTCTGATTCAACGGTAATGTTGGTTGGGGCGGGTGAAACCATCGAACTGGTTGCGAAGCATTTAGCCAGCCATCGATGTAAACGCATGATAGTCGCCAACCGAACCCGCGAGCGAGCGATGGGGCTTGCACAGCAGTTTGACGCTGAAGTGATTGCACTCAATGAGATACCTGACTATCTCGCTCACGCGGATATCGTCATCAGTTCAACCGCCAGCCCACTGCCGATTATTGGCAAAGGGATGGTAGAAAGTGCGATTAAAGTGCGCCGCCATCAACCCATGTTACTGATTGATATTGCCGTGCCTCGTGATATTGAATCGCAGGTCGGGGATTTAAACGATGCCTATCTGTATACGGTTGATGATCTTCAGTCGATTGTAGACAGCAATATGGAACAGCGTAAAGTTGAAGCCATTCAAGCTGAAGCGATTGTCAGTGAAGAGAGCGCAGCCTTTATGAGCTGGATGCGCTCCTTGCAAGCGGTAGACAGCATCCGAGAATACCGTCAATCGGCCAACGAAATTCGTCAAGAATTGCTCAGCAAAAGCTTGCAGGCACTGGCTGCAGGGGGCGATCCTGAAAAAGTGTTACTTGAGTTAAGTAACAAACTCACCAATCGATTGATCCACACACCAACCCGAGCATTGCAAAGCGCTGCCGAGTTAGGTGAACCGGCTAAATTGGCCGTGATTAGACAAAGTTTGGGTCTTGACGACCCTCGATAATATCCGTCACTCCGAATTAAAGAAGAAACTATGAAAGCGTCGATTTTAGTTAAGCTTGAATCCCTTGTTGAGCGTTACGAAGAGGTTCAGCGCCTGCTTGGTGAGCCTACCGTAATTAGTGATCAAAACAAATTCCGTACTTTGTCAAAAGAGTACTCTCAGCTTGAGGAAGTAACTAAATGCTTCCAAGCTTACCAACAAGCGCAAGAGGATTTGGTTGCCGCAGAAGAGATGACCAAAGAAGAAGACGCCGAGATGCGTGAGATGGCTCAAGAGGAAATCAAAATAGCCAAAGCGACGATTGAACGTCTCACTGATGAATTGCAAATTCTGTTGCTACCAAAAGATCCGAACGATGATCGCAACTGCTTCTTAGAAATTCGTGCAGGGGCGGGCGGTGATGAGGCGGGTATTTTTGCTGGCGATCTGTTCCGTATGTACAGCCGTTATGCTGAGAAAATGAGCTGGCGTATCGAAATTATGTCCGCTAGTTATGCTGAGCATGGTGGCTATAAAGAAGTGATTGCTAAAGTGAGTGGTGATGGCGCTTACGGTGTGCTTAAGTTTGAATCAGGCGGTCACCGCGTACAGCGTGTTCCAGCCACGGAATCTCAAGGTCGTGTGCATACTTCCGCTTGTACCGTCGCGATCATGCCCGAAATTCCTGAAGCAGAAATTCCAGAAATTAAAGCTAGCGATCTGAAAATTGACACTTTCCGCTCATCGGGCGCGGGTGGTCAGCACGTAAACACCACCGACTCTGCGATCCGTATTACCCACTTACCAACAGGCACGGTAGTTGAGTGTCAGGACGAGCGTTCACAGCACAAAAACAAAGCCAAAGCGATGGCCGTATTGGCCGCTCGTATTGCACAAGCGGAAGAAGCGAAGCGCGCAGCCGAAGTGTCCGATACTCGTCGTAACCTACTGGGTTCTGGTGATCGTAGCGACCGTATTCGTACTTACAACTATCCGCAAGGCCGCGTTTCCGATCATCGTATTAACTTAACCATCTATCGTCTTAATGAAGTGATGGAAGGGGATCTGCAAAGCTTGATTGATCCAATCATTCAAGAATATCAAGCAGACCAACTTGCCGCTCTTGCCGATCAACACTGATCTCATGACGTTATCTCGTATTGATGATGCGTTGAAAGCCGCGATTGCTCAACTCCAAGAAGGCGGCAGTGATTCGCCTTCTGTGGATGCAGCGGTGCTGCTTTGCCATGTACTGGATAAACCACGTTCTTATCTGCTGACTTGGCCTGAAAAGACCTTGAGCGAAACGCAGTCACGGCAATTTTGCTCGCTGATTACGCGTCGAGTGACGGGGGAGCCTGTGGCCTATTTGGTCGGGGAACGTGAGTTTTGGTCGCTGCCACTGAAAGTTTCGCCTTCGACATTAATTCCTCGGCCGGATACTGAACGTTTGGTTGAAATTGCGTTAGAAAAAAGCCAGCAGACGCAAGGGGATATTTTGGACTTAGGCACAGGAACTGGCGCAATCGCATTAGCGTTAGCGTCTGAGTTACCTGAACGTCATGTGGTTGGTATCGACTTACGCCCAGAAGCGCAAGCTTTAGCGTTGGAAAACGCGCAGCGTTTAACTATTACCAATGTCACATTTTTACAAGGTAGTTGGTTTGAACCTTTAAAGCTCGGTACAAAGTTTGCTTTAATTGTCTCCAATCCACCGTATATTGAAGAAAATGATCCCCATCTCACGCAGGGGGATGTACGTTTTGAGCCTTTAAGTGCGCTGGTGGCCAAAGACAAAGGCTTGGCTGACATTAAACACATTGCAGAGAATGCGCGTCACTATTTGCAGCAACAAGGCTGGCTGCTGTTTGAACATGGTTATGATCAAGGGGCGGCAGTCAGAGCGTTATTTGAGTCACTCGGCTATCACCATGTAGTGACAGAAAAGGATTATGCGGGTAATGACCGAGTGACACTGGGTCAATATTCGCACTCAGAAGAGAGAGCATCATGTACGAAGGATTAAAACATTTTCATCTACTGACCATTGCGATCAGTGCACTATTGTTGTCGGTACGTTATGCCTTGATGATGATGGATTCCAAATGGCTGCAACACCCTTTTTTGAAACGTTTTCCTCATATTAACGATTCGCTGTTGTTGTTATCGGGTATCGCGTTGATTGTGATGTCTGGTTTTATCCCATTTACCCCAGCCGCACCTTGGTTAACTGAGAAGCTGACTTGTGTGATGGCGTACATTGCGCTGGGCTTCTTTGCGCTCAAACTGGGTAGGAATAAGCTGTTGCGTACCTTTGCTTTTTTGGGCGCATTAGGTTGGCTTGCTATGGCGGGAAAAATCGCCATCGTAAAAACGGCTATGTTTTTAGGCTAACAGCATCCGAGCGGCATTATGTTTGAATGGTTCGATGAAGATTTTGATGCAATGGAATTGGTGGAAGGGGCGCTGATCTTAAACAAGGCCGTCAATCCTGAAACTGAGGATGAATGGGCACGCCAAGAGTTGGCCCGTTTGCTTACACAAGCAAAACACGAGTTAGCTAATGAACAGGATGAAAAACAGCGTTTTGAAGCGTTGTTGCATCTGTTTTACCAACAATGGGGTTTTCGCGGTGACAGAGAGGCTTATTTTGATTCACGTAATGCCTTCATCGATAAAGTATTGCAGCACCGCAAAGGTATTCCCGTCAGTTTAGGTGCGCTGTTGCTCTATTTTGCGCGCAAGCTAGGCTTTCCTTTACAAGGTATTACCTTTCCCACACAGTTTTTATTGCAGTTGCATTGGTGCGATGAATCACCGGTTTATATTAACCCTTTTACTGGTGAAATCGTCTCATTACATATACTACAAGCGTGGTTAGTTGGGCATAAAGGGGTCTTGTCTAAGCTGAAATCGAGTCATTTGGAAGTGACAGATAATCCGACGGTGATCGGTCGTTGGCTGGCATTACTAAAGAGCGCACTATTAAGAGAAGAGCGTTATACCTTAGCGCTGCGTTGTACTGATTTAGCGCTGACTTTTGTTCCTGATGATCCGTATGAGATCCGCGATCGCGGATTTATCTATCAGCAACTGGATTGTCACCAAATTGCCTTATCCGATTATCAATACTTTATTGATCATTGTCCGAATGATCCGGCGGCTGAGTTATTAAAAAATCAAGTTAATGCATTAAGCTTTGAAGCTATTACGCTGCATTAACCGCTAAATGAGAGAGAATAAAATGGAACAAAAAATCGTCCACGTGGGTGATATTCCCGTTGCTAACGACAAACCCTTTACTCTGTTTGCTGGAATGAACGTCCTTGAATCCCGTGATTTAGCGATGCAAATCTGTGAGCATTACGTGAAAGTGACCGATAAACTCGGCATCCCTTATGTGTTTAAAGCTTCTTTTGATAAAGCAAACCGCAGCTCTGTTCACTCTTATCGTGGCCCCGGCTTGGAAGAGGGAATGAAAATTTTCCAAGAGCTAAAAGAGACCTTTGGCGTCAAAATCATCACTGACGTGCACACAGAAGCTCAAGCTCAGCCTGTGTCTGAGGTGGTTGATGTGATTCAACTGCCAGCGTTTCTTGCTCGTCAAACTGACCTTGTCGAAGCGATGGCGAAAACAGGTGCAGTGATCAACGTGAAAAAACCACAATTTATGAGCCCTGGTCAAGTGGGCAATATCGTGGAAAAATTTGCAGAGTGCGGCAACGACAAAGTGATTTTGTGTGAACGTGGTGCTTGCCATGGCTATGATAATCTGGTCGTTGATATGTTGGGTTTTGGTGTGATGAAAAAAGTATCAAACGGCAGCCCAATTATTTTTGATGTGACCCATTCACTGCAAATGCGCGACCCTTCTGGCGCAGCTTCTGGTGGGCGTCGTGAGCAGACAGTTGAGTTAGCAAAATCAGGTCTTGCTGCCGGGATTGCGGGCCTTTTTATTGAAGCGCATCCAAACCCAGATAAAGCGCGTTGCGATGGTCCATCGGCACTGCCTTTGGATAAACTTGAACCTTTCCTTGCACAAATGAAAGCGTTAGATGATTTGATCAAGAGCTTTGCTCATATCGATATCCGCTGATTTTTTGTTGGATCTACCACTCATAATTTGGCCACCGCAAGGTGGTCAAATTTTATCGAATGTTTCCCAAACCTGTTTATCTTGTCTAAGTGCTCACTTTTCCTTATTTTTTCGTGTTTAGGAAAGGAAACGATTGCCTGTGATCCATTAAAATTTCACGTGTAACCTGTGGCAACCGTTACATTTTTGAATTGATTTTATAGTGATCAATTCTACATAAATATGAAATCAATCTGTCACCTTTGAGATGTTAATTTAAACTGGGTCAAGTTTATCGGTATGGCTTGATTTTGTGTTTGCAACGTTGACCATGACCTCCCCCTCACAAGCAGCGGATTTTTCAAGTTCAAAGGTATGATAATGAAACAACGTCTTATTCTAAAAACAGCGCTCAGCGCGGCTATTCTTACAGCCCTTATGGGTTGCGCAACTCAACCCACTCATGAGTGGAAAGAAGATACGACTTATAAACTCACCGTGTTACACACTAATGACCACCACGGTCGTTTCTGGCAAAACAAATATGGCGAGTATGGTATGGCGGCACGTAAAACGCTGATCGACGATCTTCGCTCTGATATTGAAGCTGAAGGCGGCAGCGTACTGCTTCTTTCTGGTGGCGATATTAATACCGGAGTTCCTGAATCTGATCTACAAGATGCAGAGCCTGATTTTAAAGGCATGAGCAAGATTGGTTATGATGCAATGGCGTTAGGTAACCATGAATTCGATAACCCGCTCGAGGTGTTGTTTAAGCAAAAAGAGTGGGCGAATTTCCCAATGCTGTCGGCCAACATTTACGATAAATCGACCGGAAAACGTCTATTCCAAGCCTACCAAATGTTTGATAAACAGGGCGTGAAAATAGCGGTTATCGGTTTAACGACCGAAGATACTGCTAAAATCGGCAACCCTGAATACATTGGTGGTATTGAGTTTAGAGATCCAAAAGAAGAAGCGAAAAAACTGATCGCAGAAATTGAGAAAACGGAAAAGCCGGACCTTATTTTTGCCGTTACCCACATGGGCCATTATGAAAATGGCCAACGTGGTGTGAATGCACCGGGTGATGTTGCGCTTGCACGATACTTGGATGAAGGTTCTCTCGATATGATCGTCGGCGGCCACTCTCAAGAGCCTGTCTGCATGGAAGGCCCTAATGTGGTGAAGAAAAACTTCCATCCGGGAGATGAATGTAAGCCTGATATGCAAAACGGTACTTACATAGTGCAAGCGCATGAATGGGGTAAGTATGTTGGCCGTGCGGATTACGAATTCCGTAATGGTGAACTGAACATGGTGAGCTACAACCTGATCCCCGTAAACTTGAAGAAAAAAGTGAAAGTGAATGGCGAGAGTAAGCGCGTACTGATTCAAGATCAAATCGCTGAAGATCCAGAAATGCTTAACTTTTTGCGCCCATATCAAGAACAAGGTCAAGAGAAACTGAATGTGGTCATTGCACAAAGTAATGGCAAGTTAGAAGGGGATCGCAACGTTGTGCGTTTCCAACAAACAAATTTAGGCCGTTTGATTGCACTTTCTCATATGGAACGTGCAAAAGCCGACTTTGCGGTGATGAATTCTGGCGGCGTGCGTGATTCGATTGATGCAGGAAAAATCACTTATAAAGATGTGCTTAAAGTACAACCTTTTGCCAATATTCTCACTTATACCGATATGACCGGGGCTGAAGTGTTGGATTACCTCAATGAAGTGGCGACCAAACCTGTTGATTCTGGCGCTTATGTACAATTCGCGGGGATTTCGATGACAGTGGCCAATGGTAAGGTATCGAACGTCTTTATTGGTGATAAGCAGCTCCGTTTGGACGAAACGTATCGCTTCACCGTGCCTAGCTACAATGCAGCTGGTGGTGATGGTTATCCAAAAATCTCCGATCACCCAGGTTATGTCAATACAGGCTTTGTGGACGCGGAAGTATTGAAAGATTACCTCGAAGCACACAGTCCAATTGATGTGAACCAATATGCGCCAGCGGGCGAAATTGTCTATAAGTGATAGCGCGATAAAGAGTTTGACTCATTGTGAGCAATCATTTTAACTAAAGGCGGTGCTTAGGCATCGCTTTTTTATTGGCACTAACGGTTACTTTGAGATAAGCACGATGACACCTGCGATTGATTTGGCGAAAAAGAAAAAAATTCCTCACACTCTCCATCAATATCAACATGATCCTAATCACAGCAGTTATGGTTTAGAAGCGGCTGAGGTTTTGGGACAAGATCCGAAAAAAGTGTTTAAAACACTGCTGTTTTGCTTAAATGGCGAGCCGAAAAATCTCGCTGTCGCGATTATTCCTGTTGATCAAAAATTAAACTTAAAGCGTGCGGCCAAAGCGGCTAAGTCGAAAAAAGCGGAAATGGCTAATCCAGACATAGCGCAAAAAACCACAGGTTATGTGGTCGGTGGTATTAGCCCGCTTGGGCAGAAAAAAGCACTACCGACCTTCATTCATCTCAGCGCAGAAGATCAATCGACCATCTGTGTCAGTGCAGGTAAGCGCGGTTTAGAGATTGAATTGGCACCGAGCGATCTTGCGTTATTAACGCGAGGTGAGTTTGTTGAATTGTGTCAAGAATAGAGAATGAAAATCCGGCCTAGATTGAGACCGGATTGACTGGCAAAATTAGTTCTTCAGTTTGATCTCTTCTTCCATCTGGGCGTTATCCACCACATGGTTTTCTCCTAAGTCATTAGGAAGGATCAAGTTTAGAATAATGGCTACGATACCGCATAAGCTGACACCTTGTAGGCTAAACTCTCCGATACCAAAGGCCATGCCGCCGATACCAAACACTAATGTCACTGCCACAATCACTAAGTTACGAGACTTGTGAAGATCGACATGATTTTTAATCAGTGTGTTTAGGCCAACCGTTGCAATTGAACCGAACAGCAAAATCATAATGCCGCCCATTACTGGGATTGGAATGGTTTGCAGTAGCGCGCCCAGCTTACCAACCAATGCTAATACAATCGCGGTGATCGCAGCCCAAGTCATGATTACTGGATTAAAGGCTTTCGTCAGCATTACGGCGCCCGTCACTTCGCTGTATGTGGTATTCGGTGGCGCGCCCAGCATCGAGGCTGCGATGGTGGCAACACCGTCACCCGCAATGGTGCGATGTAGCCCAGGTTTCTTGATGTAATCTTTTCCGGTGACGTTTGAGATCGCGAGCATATCGCCCACGTGTTCGACTGCCGGAGCAATTGCAACCGGGATCATGAACAAGATCGCGTTGATGTTGAACTCAGGGAAAGTGAAGTTCGGCATTGACAGCCAAGCCGCTTGCGTAACAGGAGTAAAATCCACTACACCAAAATAGAGGCCCAAAAGATAGCCTGCAAAAATACCGCCGCAGATCGGCAACAGTTTGAGAAAACCTTTGGCAAAAACGCTAATCGTGATGGTGGTTAACAGTGAAACGCAAGAGATCCACATCGCTACATCTGAGCTAATCAGTTGTACCGAACCATCTCCAGTTTTACCTAGCGCCATGTTTACAGCAACAGGCGCAAGGCCTAAGCCAATCACCATGATCACCGGGCCAACGACCACAGGAGGTAAAATTTTGTGGATGATTTCTACGCCACGGACTTTGATGATCGCTCCCAGTAGTATGTAGACAAAACCAGCGGCCACTAAACCGCCCATCGTCGAGGCAACGCCCCAAGTTTGGATGCCAAACATAATCGGTGCAATAAAGGCAAAAGAAGAAGCAAGAAAGATGGGGACAGAGCGGCGAGTAATAAGTTGGAACAAAAGGGTACCGACACCGGCGCCAAATAGTGCAACGTTAGGATCAAGCCCAGTTAACAGCGGGACAAGAACCAGCGCACCAAATGCGACGAAGAGCATCTGTGCGCCTTGGATGGCATTTTTCATCATGATTTCCCTGAAGCAAAATAAAAATTCGCGGGATTCTATCACTTTTGCAAACGATTGCCATTGAAACTAGATCAAATAAAGTCACAAATGTTGATGAAATTATCACCGAACTCTGCCGTGGATTCCTTGCCGCGGACCGGATAGTTGCTTATCATCGACGTTCACAAAACAGATCATAGGAACAGTATGCGCTATTTAGCTATGTTGGTGATGAGCTTACTCACTCTCCCTGCTTATGCCTTAACCAAGGTCGACTTATACCATACCGAAGTCGTGATTGATCAACAGCAAGACAATGCCGACGCGAATGCTCGTATCAAAGGGATGAGCGAAGTGATTGTTCGAGCTTCGGGTGATAGGAATGCGGTGAACAATGAGGTGATTAAAAAAGCCTTAAGGCAGAATTCGCAATATTTAGCGCAAATCAGTTATGGTCAAAATGGGGCGCAATCTTCGATTGTCATGGGGTTTAGCGCACCGCATATCCGCACATTATTAACTCAAGCTCAATTACCATTTTGGCCTGAAAACCGAGCTAATGTTTTAGTCTGGTTGATTGAAGAGTCAGGTTATGACCGCAGTATCGCTTGGGAGCATTCTGACACGAGTACGTTAAAACAGCTTAAAGGCGCGACTCAAACTCGCGGTTTGCCTATCACAGTGCCTGTGGGTGATTTTGATGATATTACCGGTGTGGAAGTCTCGGATTTGTGGGGCGGTTTCGTGCAGCCTATCAGTATGGCTAGCCAACGTTATCCAACCGATGCTGTGTTGGTGGTCAGAGTGCAAAGTAATGGTGTGCGTTGGAGTTTGTATGATCAACCCGCCGCTCAAATGACACAAGCCACGAAAGCGCCACTGTCTGGTCAAGCGTCTGGTGACTATGCCATTGAACAAATGGTCGATCAATTGAGTGATTACTATGCAAGAAAGAGCTCGGTTATCGTGGCCAGTGAATCCTCTTCTTCGCTGCTTGCTCGTTTTAGCCCGATTGATGATGCAATGGATTTCTTTACCTTGGAGAATAAGTTGAAGCGCTTAAGCTCTGTTGCTTCTTTGGACATTCTCAAGATTCAAGGTGAGGAAATCACTTTCGAAGTGCATTTGTTGGCTTCAGAGTCCGAGTTTGAGCAAGAAGTGCTACGCATGGGCAAAGTCGCTAAAATTGACGACCCACAGCCAGAGAGTGTGCCAACACAGCTTACCCCAGCAGCAGAGGTTGATGATTCTGCTGTGGAGTCAGGCTCTTTGCAAGTCACACCTGAACCGTCATTATCTCAGGCCATCACTGAACCAGTGAAGCGAGTGCTCTCTTTTGAGTGGCAAGCGTAAAGTACTCAGTCACCTCTTGAACAAATGCTGAGATAATCAAAAAGAGCCCATCAGGGCTCTTTTTGTATGAGAAGAATAGGCAATCCTGTCATGGATTGACTCTATGGTTGATTATCGTGGGTAAAATTGGCTTTCTCTTGTTTTTCTACTTCAGATAGACGCTTGAGTTTCAGTCCGAGCTCTTTACCGCGATGGCGAGCATACAAGGTATTACCGACAAAAGCGGCAAATGTAAGTAGCAGTTCCACTACCGCTAACCAGCGCTCCCCTCCATCAACATAAACCAGCGTCAATGCGTGTAGAAAGTAGAGCATTAAAACAAAGTTGGCCCAGGCGTGAGTGTAGGGTTTTCCGGCCAAAATTCCCGGTAATGGTAAAAGCAGTGGGATAACCCATGCAATGGCCAATGCAACATGATTAAGATGAGGGTGAGGAGAGAGCGAGAATTGCCATAAAACCACCCATATAATTAGGGATAAGTTACTCAGTAAAGCTAGCCATCGGTACTGCTTGGTGCTTGGCATCATTTCTGCCGTCATAATCTGTCCTTTAATCGGCTGGCTAGCATTGCCAGCCGTTTTCCTAAATTTTTAGCCAGTTCACTTTCGTGCGTAGTGAGTTGTGGCGAGTGTGTTGCGACATGGCTTGCACCATATGGCGTGCCTCCAGAGGTTGTGGTATGCAGTGTAGGCTCTGAATAAGGGATGCCAACGATTAGCATGCCATGATGCATCAGTGGCAGCATCATACTCTGTTGCGTACTCTCTTGGCCGCCATGCAAAGAGGATGAAGAAGTAAACACGCAAGCGGGTTTATCAATTAATGCGCCGCTAATCCATAGAGGGGTCGTTTGGTCCCAAAAGTGCTTCAGTGGCGCGGCCATATTGCCAAACCAGACTGGGCTGCCAAAAGCCAAACCATCACATTGCTTTAACTCATCCAGAGTCAGGTAGGGATCGGTCGTTTGCTCTGCATGATTGTCTAGCGCCGGAACGGTGCGCAAGAGCGCTGTCGCGCCTTGTGCTTCAATTCCGCGTGCGATTTGCCTTGCCAGTGCTTGCGTTGAACCGTGCCTGCTGTAATAAAGTACGACGACTTTAATACTCATAAAATCTCAAGTACTTGCTCTGGTGGACGGCCGTGGCGCGCTTTACCATTGGCGACAACAATGGGACGCTCAATCAACTTAGGATGCGCGGCCATGGCTGAAAATAGTTGATCATCAGTAAGTGCATCATCACTTAGGCCAAGTTCTTTATAGAGATCTTCTTTGGTGCGCATCATATCACGAACCTGTTGTAGCCCGAGTTGAGCGTACAAGGTTTTCAACTGTTCGATGGTTGGCGCTTGGTCTAAATATTTAATGATCTGTGGCTTTAACTGGCGGTCTTCTAGCAGTGCCAGAGTTTCACGACTTTTTGAGCATTTTGGGTTGTGATAAATCACGACTGACATAACTTCTCCTCGTTGTATTGTGATTATTGGAGTGATAAGAATCGGTCTCGTTGCACCATCAATTGGTCAATGCGTGCATCGTAGCGAGCTTGTTCTAAGCTGCCAAGTTCAGCGAGTTGACTTGCTTGAGTGTAATATTGAATCGCTTTATTCCAATTAGCTTTGAGCGCTAGAAGCTCCGCTCGCGCGGCGAGATCTTCTTGGCTATTGCCAATGCCGATATTCGCTTCTGATAGCAAATGCCAGCCGTTGGTATCATTAGGGTTGTCATGGGTGTAGCGCTGCAATACCCGAATGGCATCAGACAATTTATGTTGTTTTAACAAGCTGTTAGCATAGTTAATTGTCAAGGTTGGATTGTTCGGTTTCTGTTTGAGCGCCTTCTCGAGCAAGGTTTGGGCTTTGGCCGCTTGATTTAGAGCGATATCGAGATCGGCCATCGCATCAAGATAGAAATTGTTTGTCGGGTCTTGCGCAACCAGTTTTGATAAAATTGCCTGTGATTTTTCGAGTTGCTTACTATCGAGATAGACCAAGGCGTTACCGTATTGGAAGGCTGGGATGAGAGCTGCATTTTCTTTTTTCTCCGCTCGCTTAAACCAATCAAGAGCGGCTTCATTATCAATTCCAGCATAGCGAGCAACAATTCGCGAGCGTGCTAAATGATAATCCAACGAAGGTTGAAGGCGCATAGGCGGGTAGTGTTGGGCGCGCTCACGGCTGTCGGTAATACGATCTTCTGGCAGCGGATGGGTTAGTAACATTGGTGGCGGTTTACTAGCGTAACGATATTCATCAGCGAGGCGGCCAAAAAACCTTGGCATGGCTTGGGCATCAAACCCCGCTTTGGCTAGCGTTGCAATACCAAATCGGTCAGCCTCTTTTTCATTACTGCGCGTATAGTTTATTTGGCTTTGCATACTGCCTGCGGTGGTGGCGGTAATGGCGGCAATGCCTACTTCAGGTGCCGCAATAGCCAGTAACAAAGAGCCTGCCAATGCGGCGATTGTTGCTGGTGAGCGTCTGGCTTGGTCTTCCATACTGCGTGCTAAATGGCGCTGTGTGACGTGGGCAATTTCGTGCGAAAGAACCGAAGCGAGTTCGCTTTCTGTTTGTGCATGCAAAAACAACCCAGAGTGCAACGCAACATAACCGCCAAAGAAGGCAAACGCATTGATATTGCGATCGCGGATCATAAAAAAGGTGAACGGCGTTTTTACATCGTTGGCATTGGCAACCAATTTATGCCCTAGGCTATCGATGTACTCGTTTATCACCGGATCATTGACGATAGGCTGGCTGTTACGCAGCATGCGCATATAAGCATCGCCATAAATAAGCTCTTGATCAATCGTCAAGGTCGAACCTGCTACTGTCCCAATGTCCGGTAGCTCTATGGCATCGGCATAGCTCAAGGAAGGGGCGTTTATCGCCACAGTAATACAGAGGCAAAGTAAGGATCGAGCGCGTTTAAACTTCATATTTGTCAGTGATATTCCGTGAGCTTCTTGTCTGTATGACATTGAATGTGTGAATTGGTTTCCAACTCAAAATAACGGCCAAAAATTGTAGAGAGAGAAGAGTAAGCCAGCCGGTGTTTGAGTATCGATAAACACTGGCATGCCAGTCAAAACTCGATACAATGGCAGGCCTATATTAAGCATTGAGCAGAAGAATGGAACCAAATATTCTGGATTTACGCCAGCAGCGTTGTCCGATGGCTTTATTACTTGCGAAGCGTCACACTGTTCAATTGGTTTTGGGTGAGGTATTAGACATTTGGCTTAACGACGTCAGCTCAGGACAGGATATAGAAAAATATTTGTCTACTCATGGCTTTCGTTGCCAGTGGAACACGTCACCCGACTATTTTTGGCTAAAAGTAATTAAGGAACTCGATTAAATGTTTGAAATGGTAACTCGTTGGTATCAAAGACGCTTTTCTGATCCTCATGCCGTTAGTCTGGTTGCTATTCTGTTTTTTGGTTTTGTAACGATATATTTCTTCGGTCATTTGATTGCGCCACTGCTTGTGGCCATTGTGCTGGCGTATTTACTTGAGTGGCCAGTAATGCAATTGCGCCGTTTTGGGCTTCCTAGGTCCGTTTCTGTAATTTTTGTGATTTTGCTATTTGTCGGTTTGATGTTGCTGGCTATCTTTGGTTTAGTACCAACCATTTGGAAACAGGTTGGTAATTTAATCAATGACATTCCTAACATGTATGCAGGGTTGCAAAGTTTCATTTTGAGTATTCCTGAACGTTACCCTGAACTCGATAACTTACAGATTGTTGAGTCGGTGATAAGTAATGCGAAGAACCAGGCTTTAGGTATGGGGGAAAGTGTCGTTAAAGGGTCACTTGCTTCTCTTGTGAGTTTGGCCACCTTGGGTGTCTATCTCATTTTAGTGCCGTTGCTGGTCTTCTTTTTATTGAAAGATAAGAATGAAATGCTGCGAATGACCAGTGGGTTATTGCCACGCAACCGTAAACTCGCGGCTAAAGTATGGCAAGAGATGAACCAACAAATCTCAAACTACATCCGTGGAAAAGTGTTAGAAATACTGATTGTTGGTAGTATCAGTTACGTCACTTTCGCCATTCTTGATTTACGTTATTCGGTGTTGCTTGCTGTGGCTGTGGGTCTATCGGTTTTGATCCCTTATATTGGCGCGGCCGCTGTGACGGTGCCAGTTGCCATCGTCGGTCTCTTCCAATGGGGCATGACTCCGCCGTTTTACACATTATTAATTGCTTATGGCATCATCCAAGCTTTGGATGGAAATGTATTGGTTCCCGTTCTATTTTCTGAAGCCGTAAATCTACATCCCGTTGCTATCATTGTCGCGGTGTTAGTCTTTGGTGGGCTATGGGGGTTTTGGGGCGTATTTTTTGCAATTCCTCTTGCCACTCTAGTAAAAGCAGTATGGCATGCTTTGCCCAGCACTGATGAACCTGTTGTTGAGGCTGAATCACCCTAAAATCACTGAATTATAAATAAAAAATAGAGAGTAAACAGAATCTCTAAGGAAGCCTAAACCGTAATCGCTTTAGGCTTTTTTTTGCCAAATAGTAAATATTGATTAGACTGAACTAAGTGGATGTGTAAAAAAGCTATAGATTTTTTGTAACTTGGCGATAACTAACTATAACCACAAAAATGATAATTAATTTGGCATCAATGAGGGATACTTATGAAGTTTAGCCAAAAAATAGTTGCAGCTTCTTCTGCACTTCTGCTTGTTACCGTCTCGCTTATTTCTATTCAGCAACTGAGCATTGTGCGCTCGGAAATAGAATCCCTAGTTACAAAAAGTCTGAATGAAATGGAAGCAGGGGTTAAAAACACCATTGTTTCTGAAATGGAAAGCAAAAAATCCTTAGCTCAGTCAATGACTGAGGTGATTGAGCTTGATCCGCTCAACCGGGATTACGTTAAAAACATTCTTGAAAAACCGAAGTTGAAAAAAAGCTTTTTAGCCATAGGGTTAGGGTATGAATCCGATGGTAAAGTGGTGGAGAATGATGACGGTTGGGAGCCAGGCGCTGATTACGATCCTCGCAAGCGCCCTTGGTTTGTGGATGCTAAAGCATCGAAAAAACTTATCGTTACAGCGCCGTATGTCGATATTTCTACCAAAAATGTGATCATTTCTATTGGTACGCCTATTTACGATCAAGGTCGATTCTCTGGTGCCATGTTCTACGATATGGAATTGACGGGTTTAGCTGAATTGGTGAACTCTATTAATTTATTCGATGCGGGTTACCTCTTTATCGTTTCAGGTGACGGAGCGACGATTGCTCATCCTGATACCAAAAATAATGGTGAGAAGTTATCGACTTATTTACCGCAAGTGACTCTGAAAGAGGGGGACCAACAGATTGAAATTGATGGTACCCGTTATCTCGTCAGCTTCACTCATATTCCAAGTGAGAACTGGTACATCGGTGCGATTGTTGATGAATCCATCGCCTTCAATGCGATTGGCGTATTACGCAATAGCTCTATTATCTATACGTTAATTGGGCTTGTGTTGAGTGTGATTGGCTTGACGCTACTGATTAAAGTGTTAATGCGTCCATTAGGTGTGCTCAATGAAGCGATTCAAGATGTCGCCTCAGGGCAGGGGGATTTAACCAAACGCTTGGATACCAATACGGACCAAGAGTTTGCTCAACTCGCAGCAGGGTTTAATACCTTTACTGAGACGCTGCAAAAGCAGATCACGCAATCAAAAGCGATTGGTGAAGAGATCATGCGTGGCACAGAGCTCACGGTGCAAGGTGCTCATGAGTCAGCAGAAGCGATGCGCACTCAGTTACAAGAGTTAGAGCAACTAGCCACTGCAATGCACGAAATGGCAGTGACATCGACAGAAGTCGCCAATAATGCGCAAGGTGCAGCAGCAGCGGCGAAAGAAGCCGATGAAGCAACGCAAGATGGTTCCAGTGTGGTCAGTGAAACGACATTGTCGATCGACAATTTATCGGCCCGCATTGACCAAGCGGTGGAAGAGGTGAAAGGCCTAGAGTCCGCGACGGCAAATATTGAAACTATTTTGAAAGTAATTAATGACATTGCTGATCAAACTAACTTGCTTGCCTTAAACGCGGCGATTGAAGCGGCTCGAGCGGGTGAATCTGGCCGTGGTTTTGCCGTTGTTGCTGATGAAGTGCGTACACTAGCTCAGCGCACTCAGCAATCGACCACTGAAATTCGCAGTATGATTGAGCAATTACAAGCAGGAGCGAGTTCCGTCTCTTCAGCTATGAATGAAAGTAAAACGACGGCTGTTGATGCGGTGAATAAAGCGAAAACGGCAAATTCGGCATTGAACCGTATTCGTGATGCGATACAAGTGATTTCGGACATGAATATCCAAATTGCATCTGCGGCAGAAGAGCAAAGCCTTGTGGCTGAAGAGATCAACACCAATACAGTGAAGATTAAAGATTTGTCGACGCAAGTGGCACAATCTGCTGAAGAAGCCAATATCGCAATGCAGGTTCAAACGGAAAACGTTCGTGAGCAAGATGCTCTGCTCAATAAGTTCATTGTGTAATTACACATCAACTTTTGATTAGCCGTGTTACAAAAATGCCAGTATTAAGAACTGGCATTTTTTATTTCGGTCGAGTTTTGATTATTGGGCGTTTAGATAATCAAGTACCACTTCATGGTGATCTTTGGTTTTGAATTTATCAAAAACCTGTTCAATGATACCTTGCTCGTTAATTAAAAAGCTAATCCGGTGTAGACCATCATACACTTTGCCCATGAACTTCTTCTCACCCCATACGCCGAACTGTTCAGCAACCACGTGGTCTTCATCGGATAATAAAGTAAAGTTTAAGTGATCACGTTCAATGAATTTACCTAAACGCTTCACGGGATCGGTGCTGACTCCGAGTACCACTACGTTGTGAGCATCGAGTTCCGCTTTTACATCTCGAAGGCCTTGAGCCTGAACAGTACAACCTGGTGTCATGGCTTTAGGGTAAAAGTAGAACAACACCTTTTTCCCTGAGAAATCAGCAAGGGAAACGGTATTTCCATCTTGATCTAAAAGTGAAAAAGCAGGTGCTGGCGTGCCTGCAGTAAGCGTTTTCATTATTCTTCCTTTTTATTGACTGTTTTTTATAAAGTTGAGCGAACCTTGTACATCCAGTGTCTTGCATAAACTGTCAAATTCTTCTTGTAGTTGCATTAAGTTACACCCTGAATCGACACTGGCGGTAATGGCAATATGAAATTGGTCGTGATCAAGATGTAACTTCGATTTATGAATCGTCTGCGCACTCAGTGAAGCCATACCAATATTACGATTGGCAAAAAATTGAGTGAATTTCTCTGTTAGGCCAATTTTGTCTTCAGACTCAACAAACACTTCAACCGTATAGGCATTATCTTGATAATCATGAGGTGATGTACGTTTCATTATGGTAATAAGATCATGCTGCTGACCTAATAAAGGCAGAGTCGTTTCTACTCGTGTGATGTGGTTTGCATTGCCAGAGACCAGCATGATGAGGGTGAACTCTTTACCAAACAAAGCAATCCGACTATCGATGATATTGCAGCCTGATTGCGTTACTAAACGCACCACTTCATTACAGATACCCGGGCGGTCTGTCCCTACGGCAGTGATCACTAGATGCTGAGTCATAATATCGCTTCACTTTTATCGTTTTTGGCATGTTATCACAGTTAAATTATAGAGGAACGATGATGGAATGGCTTTTTAAGAACTCCGTCTTGAAAATAACGTGTTATTGACATCGACATATTCAGATCCGCTATAAAGTTTACCCTTAATTGATGTTGTTTGTTAAACCTCTAACATCTGATAAATATTCATCCAAATGGGCTGATTAAGCGAATTTAATCCCTTGTGTTTTTCAATCGCCTTACAGTACCATGCAGAAAGTAACAGATTAGGGAGATGGACATGTTTTCAGGAAGTATCGTAGCGCTCATTACACCGTTTAATCATGATGGTGAGGTTGATTTTGTTAGTTTGAAGAAGCTGGTGGACTTTCACGTGACAGCTGGAACTGACGCCATTGTTGCCGTCGGAACAACGGGTGAATCTGCCACGCTAACCGTTGAAGAGCATGTCAAAGTTGTCGCAAAAACCGTCGAGTTTGCCGAAGGACGTATTCCTGTGATTGCGGGAACGGGTGCGAATGCTACTCATGAAGCGGTAACGTTTAGTCGTTTATTAAATAACACAGGTATTGCTGGCTGTTTAAGTGTGACTCCTTATTACAATAAACCAACCCAAGAAGGTTTATTTCAACACTACAAAGCAATTTCTCAAGAGACTGATATCCCTCAGATTCTCTATAATGTACCAGGCCGTACAGCGGTGGATTTGCGTCCTGAAACCGTCGCTCGCCTTGCTGAAATTAAAACGATTGTCGCTTTAAAAGATGCAACGGGTGATTTGAGCCGAGTGGCTCTTCATCGTGAGCTTTGTGGAAAAGACTTTATTTTATTAAGTGGTGATGACGCGACGGGTTTGGAGTTTGTTAAATTAGGTGGACAAGGTGTTATTTCGGTGACGAATAATATTGCCGCTAAAGATATGGCGCAGATGATGCACTTAGCATTAGAAGGCCGATTCGACGAGGCTGAGCTTATTAATCAACGTTTGATGCCTTTGCATAAAGGTCTATTTGTTGAGTCGAGCCCGATTCCAGTGAAATGGGCTGCTCACAAAATGGGATTGATTACAAATGGTGATCTACGTCTACCTTTGACTGAACTGTCTGAACCAGCACGACCAACTGTTGCCCAAGCCATGACCGAAGCTTGTATCTTCTAAATCGATTCAATATTGTGCCGAGGCTTTTTCCTCGGCAGTCTAGGAGTTTGAATGAAATTTACTCATCAGCTAGTTATCAGTTCACTAGCTGTTTTTGTTTTAAGCGCATGTGCTGGTAACGCTTCTCAGCGTCGCCAAGCAAAAGATGATTTTGCTTATTTAGAAACCCCGGCTCTAAAAGAGTGGCAACTTCCTGAAGGAGCCACTCCGCAGTTTTATCTTAACTACCAAATACCAGAAGGTGACTTCCAAGGTGGCATTGGCCGTACTGTGGATATTCGTCCTCCTCAACAAGTATTAGAATTGATCCCTGGCGCGCGTGCCGAGCGCCAAAATGGCGAAGTGACATTATGGATGATCAAGCAAGATGAAGCCGACAAGGTGTGGCAAACTGCGTTAGCCATGCTTAAAGAGCGAAACATTGGTATCGCTGCACAAAGTGAAAACCAGATTGATACTGATTGGGTGACTTGGGTTTCTGAAGATGAAGAAGTTGAGATTGGTAGCCGCTACCAAATCTCACGAGTGATGGCGAATAATCGTTTTGGCTTTAAGATTTCATTGACTGGTTGGCGTGAAGGTGGCAAAGAGATGCCAGTGAGTGCCACCAATAAAGAGCGTTATAATGCGTTCATGACCAATTTGGTCACGGCTCGTTACGATACCGATCTACGTCAAGAAGCAGCACGTAAAGCTCAACAGTTGGTTAAACAGATCCCCATTACGATGGGCAGTGACCGTAGTGGTTTCCCTGTCATTATTGCTCGTACCTCTTACGATGTTCTGTGGCAACGTTTGCCTAATCTTATGCCGCAGTTCGGTTTTACGCTCGAAGAGCGCAATCAATCTCAAGGTACAATAAAAGCGAAATACTCCGCGCCAGATGACGCCTTTTGGCAAGACATTGGGGTGAAACCTATCTCGCTGAAAAGTGGAACTTACACCTTCTTATTAGGTGATCTAGGCAACCGTACCTCGATCAACGTGACCAATTCAGCCGGCAAGCCGGTGGAAGAAGAACTACTGAAAGATATGGTACCTGTACTGTCGGCGATTGCCGAGCGTCAGTAATTGTGATGACGAATCCATGAAAAATAAAGGGACGAAAGTCCCTTTATTTTTGCTCTGAATCTGAGTCTTCGTGCTTATCAAGTTCGTTGAGTTTATCCAGATCACTCTTCTTTCCTTTCAAGCCAAATTTCATGTTAGCCGTGTATTTCAGCGCGGCAATATTACCGATAAACACCGCTAAGATTACAATAGTGATAACCCAAGGGTTGGTAATGAATTCCATATCAGGACTCCGGTTGGCTGATGTTAACAATGTACTGAGTGTAGATCCGATCTAAGTTCTCTTGTACCGTCGACATACCTAGGAGCGGCATGTTTTCAAGCTGTGTCGCCAATACGCTTGGCGTCAACAGGTCAAGGCAGTCTTTAGCCGCTGTTTTGTGGCTAATATGCCAAGGTTCAAACGCAACACCGCCTTTCTTTCCTTGGTAGGGGAAGAAAAAACCAAACTTAGGTAAATGCTCTTTCATCCATTGATAAAAAGGAGCTTGGTGGCCTGAGAGATATTCCCACGGTTCAAGCTTGAGTGTGACACCTGTCGGTAATGCTTTGCGATCAAAGACATCAAAGTCACAACCCCAGTGGTGGCGGCTGCTACCGGGCAGCGCTGACCAGCCTAAAATAGCGAATATTTTTTGTTCTTCACTCAACTGCTCAGGATTTACCAGTTGGCTATTGTTATCAAGCAATTCGGTTTGCCCTGACATTTTTCGATTCCAGATGTTTAATTGCCGTTCAAAATCACGAAATCCACTGGCGATATGGAAATCAAACCCAGCGTCGTCAGCGGCTTGCTTGAGGGCGAGCAGATCTTGGATCACCCGAGGGTGAACCAAGAAAGATTTCTGCCCAATCAGGACTGATGCTAAATGGGAGTCGGTTTGTCCGGTTAACTGCTCTGGAGTCATGGGTTACACCAATAAATTCTCTAAGGTTTTTTGATACATATCCGTCAGTTTCTCTAGATCAGCGATCTTAACGCATTCGTTAACTTTATGAATTGTCGCGTTGACAGGGCCAAGCTCGACCACTTGTGCGCCCATTTGGGCAATAAAGCGTCCATCAGATGTGCCCCCCGTCGTTAATAGCTCTGGGGATTTGTGGTTCACCTCATCGACGGCTTTAACGACGGCAGTCAGTAATGAGCCCGTATCGGTCAAGAAAGGTTGGCCGCTTAACGTCCAGCGCAATTCATAATCCAATCCATGGGCATCTAAGATAGAATGCACGCGGCGCTTGATCTCTTCATCGGTTAACTCGGTACTGAAACGGAAGTTAAACTGCACGTCAAACTCACCGGGGATGACGTTTGATGCTCCCGTGCCAGCTTGCAAGTTTGGAATTTGGAAGCTGGTCGGTGGGAAATAAGCGTTCCCTTCATCCCATTTTATTGCCGCAAGTTCGGCTAACGCAGGCAAGGCTTGGTGAATCGGGTTATTAGCAAGGTGAGGATAAGCAACGTGTCCTTGAATCCCTCTTATCTGTAGATCGCCTGTAATTGAGCCACGACGGCCATTTTTTATCACATCGCCCACATTTAATGTACTCGATGGCTCACCGACGATACACATATCAATTGGCTCATTACGCGCCATTAACGTATCGACTACGCGAGTGGTGCCATTGATAAATGGCCCTTCTTCATCTGAAGTGATCAAAAAGGCAATCGAACCTTGATGGTTAGGGTGCTGTTCAATAAAGCGCTCGACAGCGACAACCATGCAAGCAAGCGAGCCTTTCATATCTGCCGCCCCGCGCCCATGCAAATAACCATCAATTACAGTGGGTTCAAACGGCGCTGTATGCCACTGCGCTAAAGGACCTGCGGGAACCACATCCGTATGGCCAGCAAAGGCAAAAAGAGGCGACTGAGTACCGCGGCGAGCCCAAAAATTAGTGGTATCTTCAAAGACCATTGTTTCCACTTCAAACCCTAGCGCTTGTAAGCGTTTAATCATCAGGTCTTGGCAACCTGCATCCTCAGGAGTTACTGATTGGCGACTAATGAGATCTTTTGCGAGCGCCAGTACAGGGCTGTCTGTCATCCTTGAAATCCTTGTATTAAGAGAAAATAGCAGCGTATTGCTGAGCATTAAAACCGAGATGGTAATGGGTGTCGACCAATAAAATAGGTCGTTTGATCATAGCAGGCTGTTCAACCAGCAAGGTCACTACATTGTTAGCATCTAATGACTCTTTTTGTGAGGGCGTGAGCTGACGAAAGGTTGTACCGCGTTTATTGAGTACATTTTCCCAACCAAGCGCTTGGCAAAATTGAGCCACGAGCTCGGCATCAATACCTTGTTTACGGTAGTCATGGAATTGGTAATCCACCCCCGCAGCTTCCAACCATTTCCGTGCTTTTTTAATGGTGTCGCAGTTGGGAATGCCATACATAGTGATCGTCATAGAAATCCTTGTTGAGGCGTATTATTTTTTTAATAGTCAAATCCTATCAGGAAGCGCTGTGGCTTACAAAATAGAGATGCTTTTATTTCGTTGTTTAAAAAAAAGGTGTTTCAGTTGCTTACGATTGGAAAGTTATTGATCGAACGCAACACTCTAAATGTGAAAACAGAAATAATGAAGCGGCACAGTAATAGGAGGTGTCAATGGAACTGAGTCCTGTTTTTGCAAGGCGACTGTATTTAGCTTTGTTAGTAGAAAGCCTTGAAAGACCAAACGTGCCCAAACTCATCGAAAAAACGGGGTGGCCTCGCCGTACGATTCAGGATGTCCTGAAAGCACTGCCAGGAATAGGGATTGAACTGATGTTTGTTCAAGATGGAAGGCGTCACAATGATGGTTACTATCAACTCTCTGATTGGGGGCCATTTGATAGTCAATGGGTATTAGATCGTCGCTGTGATATTGCGACTAGCCTTGGATTTAGTGCATAAGCCAGCATTTGCTGGCTTTTTTTATTTTAACCTTTCTCTAACACATTGTTTTTATTTGTCTTATTTTTGATTTTTAATGCATTTAAATGATCTTTTAATTAAAGGTTACAATGATAGCAATTGTTAATATGCATATAGGTTATGCAGTTCCTTTTAGGGCTAGAGCACTTTTAGAGAATGAGCAACTATTAGTTTTTACTAGCAGTTATAGGAGATATAAAAGTAATGAAGTCCTTAGTAAGCCTCAATAAGCGATATAAAGATCTATGTATAATGA
Organism: Vibrio sp. V04_P4A5T148; assembly: GCF_963875605.1. NCBI lineage: Bacteria > Pseudomonadati > Pseudomonadota > Gammaproteobacteria > Vibrionales > Vibrionaceae > Vibrio > Vibrio sp. V04_P4A5T148. The sequence continues at coordinate 11,683 of NZ_CAWNMS010000045.1, read as the reverse complement.
ACATACTGTTCTTTTTCATAGGCACATTGTCTTCTTTCCCTGCCTTTTCTATCGTCTGGTACCCTAGTGTTCCCCGGATTGTAGTTGAAGATAAAGATGTTGACGACGCTAAACTAGCGCAAAATATTCCTGGCTATTCAAGTTGGCTCCCTGGAGAGGTTATAGGTAATTGGGGGGCAACTGGTGGTGCTATTTGTCTGAATAAAATAACTAGCCCTTTTCAGAACTTAACGGTGTCTGAGCTCATGAGTCGAGAGAGTGAACTTAAAGATTATATTAAATCTAATAGGAATAGCTTTGGTTGTCTAAATGCAGTTCTAAGACCGGATCATATTGCGACAGTTGAATACTATTTTATGTCAACCACACCTTCTTCTGCAGGAAGTAAAAAATATAAGGCAGCTAGATTAGTTGTGAGCAAGCGTGTGGCTAATGTAGTGGAAGATCCCACTTCCTGTACTGCTCATTTAGATAATATGGCTTTTGTCGTGTCCGATCCTCAAATTACGCTATCTAATACTCAACTTGACGTTTTCTGTAATCGACAATCTGATATTACAATCAGCGTAAATGATAACATTGTGTTCGAAGATGCCTCTTCAGGTGCCAAGATAAAATTTGATTACGTGACTTTTCAAGAATGTACCGAGTGTCACATTCCAATTACGGGTATTATGATGCTAGTTCCTCCAGCAGGACGATACTCCTGGTCTGTGCCTGTGAGTATCGATTACCTGTGACTTTATCATTGATTTAGCAGCATATTAGAATTTAATTCCACTAGGCTGCTGATATTGAATAACAGACCCATTGTTGGATAATTCGTTTAGTTTCTTTTACCTTTAGCTAAAGTGCCATAAACGCTATCTCTAGATACTTAGATGTGTTTATTTGATTAAGTTCATAAGCACTTCAGCGCTGCTTATATTAGATAAGTGCAACTCTGCTGCGATGATTTCATCATTGTTTATCTCACCTCTATATGTATCTTTCGTCGACACTGCATTTCTCATCTTTACCATTGTTTATTGTCATCCCTAAGCCACCGCCTTGGGCGGTGATTGAACCTTGGGGCTATTTGTCCGAAGAAGTGCCCATGTTAGAAGTAAACCTCTTATTTACCACAAGTAAGAGGAAACAAAAAACATGGGCGACTACAGAAGTTCATCACATGTCCATTGGCGTTGTAAATACCACATAGTTTGGACGCCGAAATACAGATTCAAGATCCTGAAAGGTAATGTAGGTAAGGAGCTTTATCGCTTAATCTATATTTTATGCAATATGAAAGATTGTGAGGTATTGGAACTAGGTATTGGAACTAAATGTGCAGCCGGATCATGTTTATCTGGTTGTGATAGTTCCACCAAAAGTTTCTATCTCAACGTTGATGGGAGTGTTGAAAGGACGTTCGGCAATTCACTTGTTTAACAAATACCCCCATATAAGAAAGAAGCTCTGGGGGAATCATTTTTGGGTAAGAGGTTACTTTGTCGATACGGTTGGTGTAAATGAAGAAATCATCAGACGGTACGTCAGACACCAAGACAAGAAAGATCAAGAATATGAGGCGCAGTTAGAGTTGAAGATGAACTAACAGCGCGAGGATGCCCCCTTCAGGGGTAAACCAAATCCGCCTTCTAAGAAGGCGGATCTTTATGTTCTGTTTAGGTCTCCTTAATATTCTTTATTACGGTTGGTAAATATACAGTTCGGACAACTAAATAGGATATTTTCTGGCCTAAAAAGTGAATTTATGGATCCAGTAGAATAGCGAAGAGCCCTTGCATCAATCTCAAAGGTAAAATAACCATATTCTTGTCGATTTATTTTATTCCCAAATATATTATTTCTTGTTTATCACGTTTTGATTTATTCTTTTTTCTTTAAGTGTTTGTTTTTGTTTGGTTTTTTTTGTATTTATTTGGCATTTTAAAATATTGTCTTCTTTGTTCATAATTTATCCCGTGGCCTGGTTAGTTTAATAACTTGGTTAATTTTAAATTTGTTAACTTAACCATAACCAACTTAAATCAAGCCGAAACCGAAAAATACAATGCATAATGCAAAGGGCTAATATAAACGAAGAACTAGCATCGCTAATCGCTAGCAGATTAGCTAGCAGATTAGAATACTTTCTTCTTTTTTAATGGCTTAAAAAACGAAACAACGAAACTAGGATTAAGAAATGAAAAAAACAATTATCGCTTCTGCAATGACAATGACAATGACAATGCTTTCTGCTTCTGTATTCGCTGCGGAAGCGCCAGTTGACCATGGCCATGGTGTAATTAACTTTGTGGGCTCTATCGTTGATGCGCCATGTTCTATTGCTCCAGAAAGTATCGATCAGACTATCCAAATGGGTCAGATTTCTAATGTTCTTTTAGAAAAGAATGGTGAAACTCCACTACGTCCTATTGAAGTGCATCTTGAGTCTTGCTCACTAGAAACGGCTAAATCAGCCACCATGACGTTCACAGGTAATGCTGACGGCGTTATGACGAAAGATCTCGCTATCCAAGGTTCAGGTAAAGGCGCTGCGATCAGCCTAGTTAACATGAATGACAGCTCTTCAATTCAACTTGGTACAAAAACAAAAGGTATCGAATTAATCGAAGGTGAAAACATTCTGAACTTTGGTGCCAAACTTGTCGGTACTGTTAAAGAAGGCGAAAAAGCAGTCCCTGGTGAGTTCACTGCAACTGCAAACTTTATGATCAGCTACGAGTAATTTTTAACTCTAAGCATTGTTAGGACAGTACGCGCAGGGATGCGCGTTTTTTTGAGGTTTGCATGAGGTCGGGAATTGAAAAGCCTAAATAAAAAACTATTATCTTTGACCGTTTCATCCGTTATCTTGGGTGGAATGCAATCATCTTTTGCTGAAAATATTGAATTTAATACAGATCTACTCGATGTTAAAGATAAAGAAAGCATTGAATCTGGAGCCTTTCAGCAAGCAGGATACATATTGCCTGGTGAATATACCATGCAGATGGTCGTCAATAATATGCTGATTGGTGAGCGTAAAGTGCTTTTTTATGAGCAGAGCGAAAACGAATCACAGCTTTGCTTGACCGCTGAGCTAGCCAATGAATTAGGTTTAAAGGCGGGCGAACTCGAGCGTTTATTAACTAGCCCAGCGATTGCGACTCGCGAAGATTCAATCTGTTATAACCCAGCAGTTCTTGAAGGGATGCTGATCCGGGGAGAATTAAATAAAGACACCCTGACAATTTCCGTACCTCAAGCTTATCGAAATTATATGAGTGACTCTTGGGAGCCACCTTCTCGCTGGGATAACGGGGTAAACGGTGCCTTGCTTGATTACGGTATCAACCTCCGTAATGACCATTCGGAAAATAACAACAAAACTAGCTTAACTGGTTACGGTGTGGCTGGAATTAATGCCGACGTGTGGCGATTGCGAGCGAATTGGCAAGGTCGTTACCAACACAACGAAAATAAAAGTGGTCTAGAAGATTCTGAAAGCGAGTTCGATGTGCGTCGTGTTTATGCTTATCGAGCTTTACCAGAACTGCATGCAAAACTGACGTTGGGTGAACAAGATCTGGGTAATTCGATTTTTGACGGTTTCCAATTTACCGGAGCTTCATTGATCACCGATGATAAAATGTTGCCTCCGAATCTACGTGGTTATGCGCCAGAAGTAGTAGGAATAGCTAAAACAAACGCCAAAGTAGTGATAAGCCAACAAGGCCGGATTATTTATGAAACGCAAGTCGCATCAGGGCCTTTTAGAATTCAAGATCTGAGCAGTTCTATCAGTGGCATGTTGGATGTGCGGGTAGAAGAACAAGACGGTTCAGTGCAGACTTTTCAAGTTAACACCGCCACTATTCCGTACCTATCTCGCCCCGGATCATTACGTTACAAATTCAACAGTGGCAAAGTTAGTAGTAGAGCGCATGAGTTAGACGGCCCAGCCTTTGCCAGTGCTGAGTTTTCGTGGGGGGTTAATAATGGTTGGTCACTACTTGGCGGCGGCTTACTTGCTGATGATTATTCAGCCTTATCCGTAGGTGTGGGGCGAGATCTGCTTCAGTTTGGTGCTGTTTCGTTCGATATCACTGAGTCGCGTGCTCAACTTCCTGAAGGGACGAAAAGTGGCGGCTCTTATCGAGTCAACTACTCGAAAATGTTTGAGCAGTATGACAGCCAAGTTGCTTTTGCAGGATATCGCTTCTCTGAGCGGGATTTTATGACCATGAATGATTTTATGGTCGCTAAACAAATTGGTGAGCCATACCGTGGCGGCTCGAAAGAGATGTACAGCGTGGTATTGAGTAAACAGTTTAGAGATGCAAAGTTGGGAGCTTACGTTGACTATACACATCAGTCCTATTGGTCGCAGACTGATAGTGATCGAATTAGTCTTTCGCTCTCTCACTCCTTCGATGTGATGGACTGGCGAAATCTGAGTACCTCAGTGAGCGCTTATCATCTTGAGCAAAATGATCGCACTGATGATGGGCTTTATTTTACGCTGTCGGTACCTTTTGGAAATAATAAACACGTTAGTTACAGCGCTTCAACCATGGGCGGAAAAACCACCAATAGCATGAGTTTCTATAATCGAGTTGATGAACGTAACAGCTATTCAGTGACTGCCTCAACGTCACCGGCTGGTGAAAGTGCGAGCGGTTTCTATACTTATACTGGTGATAAAGCCAATATTATGGCTAACCTTAGCCATCAAACCGGCGGATCAACCGCAGTGGGCGTATCACTGAATGGTGGAATAACCGCTACAGGGCAAGGCGTAGCCGTGCACCGTGTGGGTATGATGGGCGGCAGCCGTATTATGGTCGACACAGATGGTACTAAGGATGTACCTGTGCATGCCGGTGGGCTGCCAACTTATACTGATAAATACGGTAAGGCAGTGGTGGCCGATGTTGCTAGCTACTATCGTCAACGTACCAGTATTGATGTCAATAAGTTAGGCGAAAATGCCGAGCCAATCGGCACACCAATATCCATGGGAACCTTAACGGAAGGGGCTATCGGTTATCGCCATTTCGATATGCTTTCGGGCAGTAAGTTGATGCTTGAACTGGTTAAATCGGACGGTAAATCGGTACCTTTTGCTACAGAGGTATTCAATGAAAAAGGTCAGGCCTTGGGGATGGTCGGTGAGGATGGCATGGCTTACTTGGCTGGCCTACATGGTGGCGATGTCGTCGAAGCACGTTGGGGGAGAGAGCAACATTGTCACATACAGCTACCTTCACCATTACCTGCATTAGACACAATCGCTAAACTCACCTGTACTAATGACCGATAGTTTATTATTAGATTGAGATAAACAATATGAACAATACATTACGCTATACTTTTCCTCTGTTACTGGCCCTGCTGGCGGGCCAGTCACAGGCTGCGGTCTCTTTGGATAGAACACGGGTTATTTACCCGGGAGAGGCCAAATCGATGAGCCTTACCATTCGCAACAACAACAAAACAATGCCTTATTTGGCTCAAGCTTGGTTGGAAGATTCTGAGGGCAATAAAGTTAACCAGCCTTTTACTTTGCTGCCTCCGGTTCAGCGTTTGGAACCGGGCATGGAGAGCTTAGTAAAAATCCAGACACTCCCTAGTGTCGCGCAGCTACCTCAAGATAAAGAGAGCTTGTTCTACTTTAGCCTGCGAGAAGTACCACCACGCAGCGATAAACCGAACACGCTGCAATTGGCCCTACAAACACGCATTAAGTTTTTTTACCGCCCTGCGAGTCTCGTTGTTGAACCTGGCAGTAATAAAGCGCCGTGGCAGGAGCAAGTGACTTTGCAACAGGTAGAAGGAAAATATCAGCTCAGTAATCCAACTCCGTATTACGTGACGATCGTTTCAGCAGCAAGCAGCGTTAAAGGTGATGGTGTGGAAGGGTTTGAAGGGGTGATGATGGCACCTAACGATAGTGCAATGGTTAATGTTGCCGTTGCAAAGCTTGGCCAAAACCCAACCTTTACTTATGTTGATGATTTCGGTGGCCGTCGTACCTTGAGCTATCAATGCACCAGCAGTTGCCGCTTGTTGCCTGAAAAAGACGCCAAATAGGGAGGCAACCATGATGTGTACTCCATACCTTGCGCTGCAAGCTGCAAACAGTAGCAACCGTTGGTGTAAATACTGGGTAGCGACTTTGCCACTCTTGACTCTGTTTTTCGCACCTTTGGTACAGGCGGGTAAAATTGAGCTGATGATGACCATCACCGCCGAGGTGGTTGGTCAGCCCTGTTCGCTACGCCCTGGGGATGAAATCATCCCTGTCGATTTTGGCAATATCATCAATAAAGAACTATTGCGTGATGGCCGAACCCAGAGTAAGCCGTTTCAGTTGCATCTTGAAGAGTGCGATCCAACCATTGTAGACAGTGTCAAAGTCACTTTTTCTGGTGTGCCAAGTGAAGATGCTACGTTACTGGCCCTTTCCGGTGACAGTAAGGCCAAAGGCATTGCGATTGGCCTAGAGCAAGGCGGCCAAGCGTTACCGATCAATAAGCCAAGCCGTGCTTTAACCTTAGCGGAGGGGCCTAATGTGCTTGATTTTACCGCCTATGTGCAGTTACTGCCTTCGGCACAAGCCGGGGTGACGCCGGGGGCCTTTAATGCCACCGCCAATTTCACGCTGGATTATGACTAACGACTACCGTGGGCAACGTGCTCGATGACGTCCGCGATGGTTTATTTGATTATTATCGCCCGTAGTCGATGGCGGCTTCGACGGGCCATTGCCACCTTACGCGGCCATTTGGCCGAAGGCGGCTTTTTACTTCACCCAGACAAAACCCAGATAGGTAAGCTATGCAAAGGGTTCGATTGGCTGGGTGGTTGGTATAACGAGCAGGGAAGAGTAGGCATTGCGCCACGCGCCCTGCACCATTACCGTACCCGATCTCTGCGGCTTTATGAGCAGGCTCGCCGTCAAGGCTATTCCCATCAGGAGTGCCTAGCGCGAGTGCAGAATTATCGGGTACGGTGGAGAAGATGTTTTAAATGAAAACTGACAAGCTACAAAAACTAACTAGACTGCTCTCCAGGGCTGCGATCGTGGCTCTCATTAGTCTAAACGCGGACGCCGCTATACTGAGGTACACTGAATTCGAAGGGGGGATCTTGGTTACAGGGATAGAAATGAACGTAGCAGAGTTTGAACTAGGTAACAACGATTTTTTTAGTCCGTGGGGGGGGCACACGGCAGTAAATATATACGACCAGGACAAGAATATAGTTGGATTTTTTGTGTGCTCGCAGCCTGTATCGCATAAAAACACCTTAAGTGAGCTAACTAAATTACCGCGAGATGACCCTCGATGGAGGCAGTACTTCATTGAAGTTGTTGGATCACTAAATGAATGCAATGGGCTTCCTGCCCAAATCCGATCCCAATACAGTCCCAGTCTAATACAAGTTAATATAACTGACGATGGTGTCACCTCCGGTCCGGGGGTGAGCGTTCCTTTTTTACCCGTTGATGGACACGGTACCGAACCAACAAATTGTGATGCGGACATTCCTGAATTCTTACGCTTCGGTGATGTGAGTAATAGTGGTAGTCATAGAACTGAGACCAATTTGTTATTAAAATGTCCCCAGAAAATTGCATTCGACGTTCAAGTAAACTACGGCCAAGCATTTAGTGATCCAGAAACCGGTACTCGCATTACGTTCGAGGATTTTTCCACGGGTAGCTTGACGTTAGACTGCAAGGATGGATGCACTGTTCAGATTGTTGGTGAAATGACTGCCGCGCCGACTAAACCCGGTAAGTACCAATGGGCTGTTCCTGTTATTGTTGAGTACAAGTAAAATTGCATCCAACAAGTTATTACAACCCTAGAGATGATAAGTTTACTTCCTCGCACGGATCGAAAATCGTTGGTTCTTGTTCCCGAACTGTTAACAATGCTATGACTCATTGTATAACTTGAGTTAACCATTTCTAATATCCGGTTCGTACGGGCGCTATGATTGGCTAACATAGCGCCTGTTTTGTATATAACTCTCCTGGTATTTGCTTCGATCTCAGTTCTCGCCCGGTCGTTTACTCACTCCTTGTGGCTCGCTCTTACCCTAATCATTCGTGTCAACATTCACTGAACGTTATTCGCATTCTATTGATTTTAGAATAATTCTGAATTATTTCCGTCATGAAATCCCGTCTAATCCAATGACACTATCACATTGCCTAACGGCGTGGGTTGCGCAGGAATGAGAAAACGATTTTCACTCACCGCTTGCCGCCTTCAATCATTTAATAACTATACCTCTAATAAAAAGGGACAAACATGAAAACAATGCAATTATCCACGTTATTGGCGTTAACAGCGCTAAGCTTATTTGGTGCTGTGGGGCATGCTACCGCCGCAGAGACTTCAACGACGCAGAGTTATGAGGTGAGCAGCCCGGATGAGTACCCTGTTATTACTGCTGCTGAAGTATCGGGTCTTGGGGGGAATTTAACTGTGCGTACTTATGGGATTAAGCATCTCTATGAGACCATGGTTATCAGCTACTTTACATTGGTATGCCAGCATCGATATGTCATTTGAAAATGAAACCTAAAAAAATGGCCTCACTGTTGAGTTGAGGCCAAAGGTTATGGCTGCGAAATTTTGTTTAGGGGGAAACGAAGATAGGCAGCCAAAATTTTCTATAATGGATAATTACCAAGGCGAGGCGAGTTCTTCCACTTCTTGATAGCCGGTGATTTTAATATCAACACGGCGATTAGGAGCGAGACAAGTCACCTGCTCTGCCTTATTGGTTACATCGCTACAGGTTGAGTCTGAAATAGTCTTTGCCTGTACGTGCATTTGACTTTCTGGGACTCCGATATGCACGAGATAATTGGCTACCGCCTCTGCTCGCTCTTTAGAAACCCGATCTCTGATGAGATTCGCCCCCAAGCTATCGGAATAACCAATTACTATGGTCTCCATCTGTTTTTTAGCATTAATTTCTGTTAGTTGTTGGTTTAACTTATCCAGTGATTGTAATGCTTCATTATTTAATGCGGTTTGGTTGAGGTTAAAGTGTACTTCTGTACTGAGCTCAAATGGTTTATCGACCATGACAGTAGCTGGCTGAATAATCTCTGCTTCTTCTGCTGATTGCATTATTTCAGCTTCAAAGGAAGTGGTGACTGCCATAGGTTCTACTTTTGCAGATCGGAATGGATGATAAACCAGTTCTAATGTTGCGAGGTTTTCATTCGGTTCAAAATGGGTTTGATAGAGTTCGCTTTGGATGTCTGCGACATCTTTGATGTAACGCCAACGTGCTTGCACAGCAAACTGATCGTTAATTTGATAAGCAAGGCCAGCTCCTAATACGGCGGAAACTTTGCTGTCTTTTTCGCCAAGTCCTTCAGTGTGAGACCAATAACCGCCAGCTTCAGCGAGTAAAGATAAGTCTCCTACTAGTGGCACTTTGCCATTTAAGCTGATCATACCACCTTGATTTTTAAAGGGGAGGTTATCTGTTTTACCATGCCCTAAGTAAAGATAACCGCCTTCAACCGAGAGGTAATTATTTAGGTCGTAGCCCAAAAATAAATTTGCTGCAGCCGCATCTTCTGCGCCAGATTCAATATTATCAATCTTATTTAAACCGTGAATGTGCCCAGCGCCGACACCAGCACCTAGATAAATATTTGATTCATCAGCCAGAGTGGTGTGTGAAATACCCATCAGAATGACTGATGTGAGTAAAGAAAAACGGAATTTATTCATTTAGCTATCCTTTAATATAGAGTAAACATAGAAAAATTTCTTGACGTTGTTATTTTAATCTTTAATTTGGAAAATAAAGTACCGCTCAAAGGTTATTTATTTTGAGTGAGAATTGTATAAGTATATAAGGGGAGAGGATGGTCGGTTACTATCCTCTTATATACGATACAAAGAATAGTAACCGGAGTTGCTGGTAATGCTTGTTCTTGATTATTCCTTTTTATTTATGAATTCGTCAATATGAAAAATAATTCCACCGAATACGGATGATGCATAAATTTTATTTTTCTTGTCCACGGTTTGTAGATAAATATCATCTTGTGTAAATTGGTTAAAAATACGATTCAAATCAGAATCTATTTGTAACGACTCCTGTTTTACGAAATCGACATGAAAAGACTTTATATTAAGATGCATTGCTTTCTTCGAGTTATATGCTCTGGAATGACGTTTTAGGTGAAATAAAACATTATCGTTTCTATCGGTGAAAGAAAAGTCTTGCGTCCATGTCGACGTTCTATCATCGGTCGTTGTACTCTTTATTAGCATAGTCCCAACAAAGTGATTATTTTCCGAGCATGGGCGATAAAAATTGAGCCTAACAAATGTCATTCCCGGCACTTTTTTTACATTAATAGGTTTTGCTTGATAGTTGTTTATGTAACCAGCAATACACTTTATCTGTGATGAGATATCTTTATTTTTATCCATCAAAAATGTCTTTTGCCAAATCATTTTTTTGCCATCATCTAAATTAATAAATGATATGGCTTCATTTGAAACAAGAGCATAGTAATTTATGTCTCTTGTGACATAGTCTGACAGTGTTATATATTTGTTATAATCATTTTTAGATATATCACTTGTGTATAATATAGTCCTATTTTGCTCTTGGTTATCTGGTTTAATTAATGATATTTCTGGTAAATCATTACTATCTCTTTTAAGAAATATGGAAATATTAATAATTAAAAATATTATAGCGATAATGATTGTCAGAACGGCTAGGAATGACTTCAGCCCGAATTTGTTTTTTTTAGGAGCACTCACGATCTCTATTTCAGCTTCTTCAGCTGCATCTACGCTTTCATCAATAATCTCTTCCCTATGAGCAAGTGAATCACCTTGCATGGTTTCAAGATCTAGTTTTAAGATATAGCCAACCCTAGGAACGGTATCAATCGCATTTTTGATGCCGATCGATTCGAATTTTCTTCTCAGTAACAAGATATTTTTATTCAAACTGATATCACTGCTTTCTCTATCGCCCCAGATCTGTGTTAGCAGCGTTCTGCGCTCTACAACGCGCATAGCGTTGCTGCATAATTGTTCTAGCACGGCAGATTCTTTATGGCTAAGTTTGAGCTCTTTTGTTTCTAAAATGAGTCGGAATGTTTCTGGTTCGAAAATGAATTTATCAGAATGCTTGTATTGTATAGTCATGGCATTATTCTTTTTAGTATCGTTATGGGCTAGTAATCGCAAACCGTGTCGCGCTTTTACTTTTTCAGACGGTTACGTTCGTTAGAGTATAAATCATAAAACCAATGTCAAGTCGAAGATGGTGTCCACAAAGTTATATAATCGTCATTTTATGCTCATGATTTCAATAAAGTACCTTGTAATGTCGTTTAAGTGAGGTTGCAATAAAATGCTTCTTTTTTGAAACATAAGCATTGAATTCTTCATGCTCGCTAACCATTTCAACATGCAGAGTAACAAATTTGATACAGATCAATAATTTGTAATTATTATTAATAAAAACAATTAAAAACAATGACTTAATTCAATTATTATTTTTGGAATCTTTTTTATTTTTTTTCATGAAGGTGCTTTTAGGCGCTTTGATTTTTTCTTGTTCGTTTTTCGGGAGGATGGGAAAGCGATCTTTTTCTGTATACAGCATGATGCTCTGTGGTAGGTAT
>NZ_CAWNMS010000044.1:0-41715 GCF_963875605.1 Vibrio sp. V04_P4A5T148 | reverse complement strand
GGTACGCCAGGTTGCTCGGCCAGAGAGGCAGCTAGGGCAACGAGTCTTTGAGTACGTCTTGGGTCATTGAGGTGAGCTTGACCAAATTGCTTTTGTGCCCAGAGGGTTGGTTCTATATAAGTCATTCTAATCATCCTTGTTATTGCTTAGATGATCAGATCATGAAACATAAAATTAGTTCAAAAAAATCCCCAAGCAGAGGCTTGGGGATTTGTGTATAAGAGACAGACCCTAACCCTCCCCTTGAAGGGGAGGGAATTAGTTTTGTGAGCGTTGGGAGTAAGCTATTTATGATGATAGATGTGGTTTGCTAAAACAGTTTTTGCCACTTAATGCTTTAAAGTAGAAGCTCATAACGGTTCTGTTCCTCCCCCTTTTAGGGGGAGGGAATTAGTTTGTGATCGTTGGGAGTAAGCCATTAATGATGATCGACGTGGCTTGCTGAAACAGTTTTTGTCCAAAAATGAGCTAGAAATTAATCTCTATTTATTGTCATTTCATTAATCTCAGTAGTAGTAACAAACCTCAAAAATGATCAAACTATATTGTTCTCCGACAATCGCGTTAACCTCAGTTAAATAACGAGACAAAAAAGGTCGCTCCTTATGGGCGACCTTTTCAATATACGGTTTTGAAGTGAGAATGAGTCATCACTTCATCACTTGAAATAGCAATTACTCTTCTTCAGGGTCCGCTTTCGTTTCGGCGCTAAATTCCAACACTTGGTTGTCGATTAAGCGTACTTTACCCAGAAATGCAGACACTAAGATTACCGCTTGTGTGGTCTCGTTCGAGATCAATTGCAGCGTTTTCGCATCGCGAATAAATAGCTCATCAGGGTGCAGACCTGCGGCGCGCAGTTGATCACTGGCATCTTCAATGATCGACGCGTAATCGTCGCGGCCACCACGCAGTGCACTGCTTATCCAACGCATGGTGCGAGCAAGGACAGGAGCACGTTGGCGTTCATCTAACGTCAGCAGCCCGTTACGTGAACTCATCGCCAAGCCATCCATTTCACGGACGGTAGGGACGCCGACAATCTCGATATCCATACAAAGATCGCTGACCATTTGGCGGATCACCGCTAACTGTTGAAAATCTTTTTCACCAAAACAGGCAACATTCGGCTGCACTATGTTGAACAGCTTAGCAACTATGGTTGCAACGCCACGGAAATGCCCTGGTCTTGATGCGCCTTCGAGCATATGAGAAAGCCCCGGTACTTCAACAAAGGTCTGTTTTTCTAATCCTTGCGGGTACATTATTTCTGGGGTTGGGGTAAAGACCAAATCAACCGCTTCCGCGTTGAGTTTACTTAAGTCTTCATCCAGTGTTCTCGGGTAGTTATTTAAGTCATCCGCGCGGTCAAATTGCATCGGGTTAACAAAAATACTGACCACGACCACATTGCCCTCTTCACGTGCTTTACGCACTAGGGTTAAGTGGCCTTCATGTAAATTGCCCATGGTCGGCACAAAAGCGACTCGGCGGCCTTCACGCTTATACTGTTTGATCTGCTCGCGAAGAGCTGAAATGTCAGCAAAAGTTTGCATGAATATCTCCTTTAGGCGATGGTATGAGCGTCATCAGGGAAAGCGGCACTTTCTACATCTGCGATGTATTTTGCGACGGCTTTACGCATATCCCCTGTTTCAGCAAGAAAGTTTTTCGAGAATTTTGGCATGTAATTCGCCGAAATTCCGAACATATCGTGCATTACTAGAATTTGTCCATCGGTCACGTTACCTGCGCCAATGCCAATCACTGGCACATCAAGCACTTCGGTAATTCGCGCTGCTAGGCTGGCCGGTACACACTCTAATAACACAATTTGTGCGCCCGCTTCTTGGAGCGCCAACGCGTCTTTGACCATTCGATCTGCTTTTTCTTGGTCGCGGCCTTGTACTTTATAGCCACCAAAAATATTGACCGATTGTGGAGTTAAACCAAGGTGTGCGCAAACCGGAACCGCGCGTTCAGTCAGCATTTTCACCGTCTCGACCAGCCAATCACCACCTTCGATTTTGACCATATTTGCACCCGCTTGCATCAATTTAGCGGCGCTTTCACAGGCTTGTTGTGGTGTGGCGTAGCTCATAAAAGGCATATCAGCCATCAATAAACAGTTAGGGCTACCAGCACGCACGCTGCGTGTGTGGTAGGCAATCTCTTCAACGGTGACGGGTAGGGTATCTGTGTGACCTTGTAGCACCATGCCCAGAGAATCGCCCACTAATAATACAGGCATCTCTTGGCTTTCAAAAAGCTGAGCAAAGCTTGCGTCATACGCGGTGACGGTTGCAAATTTACGACCTTGTTGTTTCCATTGGATCAGATCGTTTATGGTGATTTTTTTCATTAAATGTCCTTACGAGGCGCTGGCGAGTGCCAAATACCGAGCCCGTTACGTTCGACGAGCGGTAACAGTTGATTGAGCTCAGTCCCATCAGGGAGTTGTAAACTTGGTGCGATTTCGGCGAGCGGGTAGAGCACGAATTCACGTACTTTCATTCCGTAGTGAGGAATGGTCAATCGCTCGGAATCGATCACCTCATTGCCGTAAAGAAGAATATCCAGATCGAGCGTTCTTGGCCCCCAACGTTCTTCTTTGCGAACTCGCCCTTGCTCTAACTCGATATTTTGTGTGCAATCGAGCAGCTCAAGTGGCGTTAAATCGGTTTCTATCGCAACCACCGCATTGATGTAATCGGGCTGGTTTTGTGGCCCCATCGGTGTACTACTGTACAAGGATGAGGCGCTTAAAAATCGAGAGTGTGGCAAACATTTCAAGGCTTCAATGGCCTGCTCAGCTTGCGCGATTGGGTCGCCTAAATTACTGCCAACAGCAATATAAACGAGAATCATGATTCTGGGCGGCTCTTTTTATTACGTGGGCTTCTGCGGCGGCGTACATTGGGTTTGTTACTTGCGCCACTTTCCAAATCATTTGCCATCGCTTGGCGCATATCCCGCCCGGCGCTTTCAAACGTTGTCCACCAGTCAGCCAGCTTCTTCGTTTCTCCGCCTTCGATCTCGCCACGCATTTGTAGAAAATCAAAACCCGCTCGGAATTTGTTGAGCTCCATAAGGCGGAAGGCGCGTTTCCCATTGCGACGTGGTAAGCGCAACTGCAATTGCCAAATTTCGCGAATTGTCGCGGTATGACGACGAGGTATGGCAAGGGTTTTCACCACTTGGTCAAGGATGAGGTTACTCGCTTCCATGACGGCGTCGTAATAGGCGAAATTACGCTGCTGCATTAACGCATCAGCCAGTTTCACTGTCGGGTACCAGAACATGGCCGCAAACATGAAGGCTGGGTTGATGCGTTTACCTTCTTCAATACGCAGGTCGGTTGAGTCTAAGACCAGATCCAACATCTGTTCTGTGTGCGAGTCGTAGTCTGGAGTGAACTCTTGAGCTATCACAGGGAACAACTGCTGGAA
Source organism: Vibrio sp. V04_P4A5T148 (assembly GCF_963875605.1). Classification (NCBI taxonomy): domain Bacteria; kingdom Pseudomonadati; phylum Pseudomonadota; class Gammaproteobacteria; order Vibrionales; family Vibrionaceae; genus Vibrio; species Vibrio sp. V04_P4A5T148. Next base: position 38,266 of record NZ_CAWNMS010000044.1, on the reverse strand, counting down.
CAGGTTGTACTCACGCATTAAGTGGTAGGTTTCTAAACCGTGGCCGGTTTGCAGCATCTTTAGCGATTCTTCGTACAAACGTGCCGCAGGAATATCTTGCAGTAAAGGAGCAAGATGTTCGATTGGGTCGGCAGTCTCTTCTTCGATATCGAAATCGAGCTTGGCCGCAAAACGAATCGCACGCAACATGCGCACTGGGTCTTCACGGTAGCGCGTTTCAGGATCGCCAATTAAGCGGATGAGCTTATCTTCTAAGTCGTCCATGCCGCCAGCATAATCATGAATGCTGTAATCACCGATGTTGTAATACATGGCGTTAATCGTGAAGTCACGGCGTTCAGCATCTTCATCAATGGTGCCGTAGACGTTATCACGAAGCAGCATACCCGCTTCAGATTGTGCTGAGACGTTTTGGCTCGGCTCTTGATGGTGTCCACGGAAAGTCGCCACTTCCACTACGTCGCGGCCAAACATGATGTGCGCTAAGCGAAAGCGACGGCCGATCAAGCGGCAATTGCGAAACTGTTGGCGTATTTGCTCTGGTGTTGCATTAGTGGCGATATCAAAATCTTTTGGTGTCTCACCTAATAGTAGGTCGCGTACTCCACCACCGACTAAATAGGCGTCAAAACCTGCGCCATGAAGTCGGTATAGCACCTTGAGCGCATTATCGCTGATTTGCTTGCGCGAAATATTGTGTTCATCACGAGTGATAATATTTAGAGCTAAGTCTTGGTAAACGCGATTTTCGCGTGGTGTATAGTCGTTTTTATTCATGTGCATCTGGCAATAATTGGTTTTTGCCAACCTTGCTTTTGTTATTTAAAGTGCCCGTTCGGGACGATTTTGCGGCTAATCATAGCGTAAGGATAGCCTTTTGAGAATCACGGTGTGATCTCGGTCTCCCGAGGGAGTTGTTCAACGTGCCAATTCTGACTGCCCCAAAAGATAATTTCATCGATGGAAGCGTCGCTAATCTCTTGTTTTATCTCAAACCCTAAAAAGCGCATTGCCTTAAGCAAGGTAGGTTTAGGGTTTTGAATATCAATGGCTGTGGCATGATTCTGTTTGGATAATTTATTGCCATTACCATCCATCGCGAGCGGCAGGTGAAGGTAGCTTACCGGAGTTTTATGTAAGCAATGATACAAGCTGATTTGTCGTCCTGTTGGTTCAATTAAATCGGCTCCCCGTACCACTTCCGTCACTCCTTGATCGATATCATCGAGCACTACGGCAAGATTATAAGCAAATAAACCGTCACGTCGCTTAATGATGAAGTCTTCCTGTGCTAATGCTTTAGGAATGTGAATTTCGCCATGTTTTTGGTCGAAAAATGACTCTACCGGTGTATCAACACGCAACCTAACCGCGCAATCTTCGGTTAATGTTGGTTTTTTATAGCGGCATGTACCGGGATAAAAGCCACCTATCTGTTTAATTTGTTTACGCGTGCAATCACAATAATAGGCTTGCCCTGATTCAAGCCAAGCCTCAATTTGATCTTGGTATAAAGTGTGGCGCTGGCTTTGATAAACCACCTCGTCATCCCAATGCAAACCATAGGCTTCGATGGCTTGAAGTATCAGGGTGGAGGCTCCTGGCATTTCCCTTGGCGGATCTAAATCTTCGATGCGAACCAACCACTTACCTTGCTGTGATTTTGCTTGAAAGTAGCTGCCAAGTGCAGCGATCAAAGAACCAAAATGAAGTGGGCCTGAAGGTGATGGGGCAAATCGGCCAATATAGTGCATTGCGATTCATCCAAGTTACAAGTTATTTGGGTATCGAGTGAAAACAAAAAGGGAGCTTTAGCTCCCTTTTTTAACACAAACAAAAGGTAAGATTAACCTTGCATCTGTTTTTCTTTAAGTTCGGCTAGCGTTTTGCAGTCAATGCAAAGGTCCGCTGTTGGTCGAGCTTCTAAGCGACGAACGCCGATTTCCACGCCACAAGATTCACAAAAACCAAAATCATCTTCTTCAATTTTGCTTAATGTTTTTTCAATTTTCTTGATCAAGCGACGTTCACGGTCACGGTTACGCAATTCCAAGCTGAATTCTTCTTCTTGAGAAGCGCGATCAACGGGATCGGGAAAGTTTGCGGCTTCATCTTGCATATGGTGAACGGTACGCTCAACTTCTTCACGAAGTTGGTTGCGCCAAGCACTTAAAATTTTTGTAAAGTGAGCTATTTGCTCAGGTGACATATACTCTTCACCTGGCTTTTCCTGATACGGCTCAACACCTGCAATGGCTAGGATGCCTATCGCTTTTTTCTTTAATTCCGGCATGCAGCATCTCCTACTAACACCTAGTCAACTGCGCGAGCAGCTAATTTTAGGCGGGTATCTATAGCAAAAAGATCTATAGGAGGCAAACACTCAATCGTAAACTTATTGTCAATGTGAAGGCGCCATCAATTTTTTGTCACTAATGGGCGAATTCTACAGTGTTAACGAGCTTGATTTCATTCCTTGAAAGTACAGCCTTGTAGCACAGTACTTCCACCCCTTCTTTTTGCGCTTGTTTCAATAATAGTGAATAGTTTGCGTCTATATGGAGTGCAGGCGAGACTTTTTCAATCCCTGAATGCAAAACAGCAAACAAAAGTACTGCTCTGCTTCCACTTTTTGCCATTTCCGTTAATTCACGCAAATGCTTTTGTCCACGCGTTGTGACGGCATCGGGGAAATAACCTTGCCCTGAATTGCAGGCGACATCGTCGTGTGGAGAGTAACGCTCATCCAATAAGGTGACGCTTTTCACTTCTATATAGCACGTCGGTTTAGAGGGTGATTTGAGCAAGATATCAATTCGGCTATTTTCTTGGCCGTAGCGCACTTCAGTTTGTAATTGCTCATACCCTTGCAGCTCTTTGATGATGCCGTTTTGAATCGCTTCTACTGCCAGCGTATTCGCCCGAGCCGTGTTGACGCAAATGCAGTGGCCTTGCTGGGTTTCAGTCAGCTCCCAACTGTGTGGGTATTTACGTTTAGGGTTGTCCGAGGTGGAGAACCAGACACGATTACCCGCCTCGGCGCAGCCCGTCATCGCGCCAGTATTGGCGCAGTGAATAGTCTCTTGTTGACCATCGGCAAACTCAATGTCGGCCAAAAAACGCTTGTAGCGTTTGAGCAAGGTCGCGGATCGAAGTGGAGGATTGAACTGCATTTATCTACTGTTTTTATGTACAATGTTGCCGCCATTTAACCATAAGGATTGCACATTGTCACAATTGCCCATTCAAGCTGTGATGCCCGAGCTGCTGGCGGGAGTACAAGCTCACCCACAGATGATTGTCAAAGCCGCTCCTGGCGCGGGTAAGTCGACCCATTTCCCGTTACAGCTATTAAAAGCGCAATTATTCACGGGTAAGATCATCATGCTTGAACCGCGTCGTTTGGCGGCGCGCAGTATTGCTTGCTATTTAGCACAGCAATTAGGTGAGAGTGTTGGGCAAACTGTCGGCTATCGTATGCGTGGTGAGAGTAAAGTCAGCGCAGCGACACAGCTTGAAATTGTGACAGAAGGGATCATGACACGTATGATCCAAACCGATCCTGAGCTAAGCGGAATCGATCTCTTGATCTTCGATGAGTATCACGAGCGGAGTATTCACGCGGATACGGCTCTCGCATTGAGTTTGGAAGTGCAATCAGCGCTGCGAGAAGATCTTAAAATCGTCGTAATGTCGGCAACCTTAGATCAACTGGCATTACAGTCATTATTACCCCAAGCGCTTTATGTGCAATCTGAAGGTCGTGCTTATCCAGTTGAAGTGCGCTATGCACCGCTGCGAGCCAATGATTATCTTGTGCCGACGATGAGCAAACAGATTGAAGGCTTGATGCGAGCTGAAAGTGGCTCTCTGCTGGCATTTTTACCTGGCGTTTTAGCCATTAAACAGCTTGAACAGCAGCTCGCACACTTAGCCGATGAGTTTGATATTTGTCCTTTATACGGGCAGTTGAGTCTACAAGCGCAGCAAAAAGCGATTGCGCCTGCAGTAGCCGGCAAACGGAAAATTGTGCTAGCGACTAATATTGCCGAAACATCGCTGACCATTGAGGGGATACGCTTAGTGGTGGATGCAGGGCTAGAGCGGATAGCGAAGTTTGATCTTAAAACGGGCATCACTCGTTTAGAGCAAGTGAAAATTGCCCAGTCATCGGCGCAGCAACGCACGGGGCGCGCCGGACGCCTAGAACCCGGCATCTGTTTGCGCCTTTACAGCGAAGCACAATATAAGCAGCAACCCAATGTACCGAGCGCGGAAATATTGCACAGTGACTTAGCGCCTTTGGCGATGGAGCTTGCGCAGTGGGGTGTGGTGTCGGTTAACGATTTGCCTTGGCTAGATACTCCACCACCAGCAGCGATGCAGCAAGCTTGGAGTCTATTACATACGCTTGGTTTGATGGACAGCAAACAGCAGCTCAGCGCATTGGGTAAAAAAGCGCAGTCACTCGGTGTGGAACCAAGGCTGGTGAGTATGTTGCTCAAAGCCCATCAAACGAGTAATTCAATGCTAAATACGGCGCTCGCTGTGACCGCTTTATTGGAAGAGCCTGAGCGTAATGTGCTGGATTTACAACATAGCTTAATGCGTTGGCAGCAAGCGACTCACCCTAAAACACAAAACTTACATCAGCGTGCCACGACGCTTGCGCGCGCCCTCGGTGGCCAATTTCAGCTAAAAAAAGTGGATGAATCATTGCTGGCGTTAGTGCTGAGTTTGGCTTTTCCCGATCGCATTGCTCAGCGCCGCAGCGAGTCGCAACGGGGGCAGTTTTTACTGGCGAATGGTCACGGCGCGCAAATGCGTGATGATGAACGCCTCGCGGGCGCGCACTATTTAGTGGTGGTGGATTTAATGCGCAGCGGTTCACAAGCGAGTCAAATCTTTGTTGCGACAGAGTTGGATATTGATGCGCTGCAAGCCCATTTTCCAGAGCTATTTAGTACACAAGAACGAGTCGATTGGGATGAGAAAGCGGGGAAACTGTGCGCGGAAAGGCTAACCCTGTGCGGTAAATTGGTCATTGAGCGTGAAGCGCTGCCAGAGCCTGCTCATGAAAACATGACGCAAGCCTTGCTCAATTATGTCCGTCGCAAGGGGCTATCGGTATTACAGTGGAGCGAAGCGGCGAGCGCTTTATTAACGCGCATACGTTGCGCTGCGCAATGGCTACCGGAAGCGGCGTGGCCTGCTGTAGAGGAACAAGCGCTGCTTGATGATCTTGAAATTTGGTTAGCCCCCTATTTAGTCGGAGTAAAATCGGTCAAAGCGTTAGCGAAAGTACCGCTTCTTGATGCACTCAATGCCTATTTAGGCTGGCCATTAAACCAAGAGATTGATCGCTGGCTTCCAACTCACCACCCGCTACCCACAGGTAATCGAGCCGCCATTCGCTATCAACTGGGCGCGGAGCCGATGTTGTCGGTTCGTATGCAGGAGATGTTTGGCGAGCAAGATTCCCCCACCATCGCTCAAGGGCGCAAAAAAGTGGTGATGGAACTGCTCTCACCTGCGCAGCGGCCTTTGCAGGTAACTCAAGATCTCGCCGGTTTCTGGCAGGGCGCTTATAAAGAAGTACAAAAAGAGATGAAAGGGCGTTACCCAAAACACGTTTGGCCTGATGATCCTGCCAACCACATAGCGACGACGAAAACTAAGCGGCAATTAGCACAATGACAACCCAGAAAAAGCCTACGGGCACTCAAAAAAATAGCGTAAAAAAACCTTCACGTCGCCCGGCCAAGAAGCCTTCACCTCCACGCAAAGCATGGTGGAAAATTGTGTGGGGTATTGGCTGGAAACTGAGCCTTGCACTGGCTGCGGTGCTGTTGTTTGTTGGTATTTACTTAAATAGCGTGGTTAAACAACGCTTCGAAGGTCAGCTTTTTGATTTACCGACCGTCGTGTATGCGCGCATTTTGAATTTAGCACCCGGTGATTACATCCCGCTGCAAGAGCTGCGCAATGAGCTTGATGTACTCAACTATCGCAAAGTGAACCAGCCACGCTATGCTGGCGAGTACTCTTCATCATCAAGCAAAATTGAGATCATCCGCCGCCCTTTTGAGTTTGCCGATGGCCCTGAGCCTGACCGCCATGTGATGCTCCATTTTAATGACAGCGGTTTAGTTCGTATCCAATCTCTTGAGCAAAAAGGGGATTTAGGTTACTTGCGTATTGAGCCCAAAATGCTCGGCATGCTTGAAAAAGGCAACGATGAGCAGCGGCTATTTTTACGTCGTGATCAGTTTCCTGAAGTGATGGTGGATGCGCTACTTGCGACCGAAGATCGCTATTTTTATCAACATGATGGCATCTCTCCGTTTGCGATTGCCCGTGCTTTAATGGCCAATATCAAGGCAGGGCGCACTGTGCAAGGCGGCAGCACGTTAACTCAACAGCTGGCAAAAAATATTTTCTTATCCAGTGATCGAACCTTATGGCGTAAAGTTCGCGAAGCCTATATGGCGCTTATCATCGACTATCGCTACAGTAAAGATCGCATTTTAGAAGCCTACCTAAACGAGGTTTATTTGGGGCAAAGTGGCGGTGAGGCGATTCACGGTTTCGGCCTCGCCTCACGGCTTTATTTCGGTCAACCATTGCAAGAATTGCGCATTGATCAATTAGCGTTGTTGGTGGGCATGGTTAAAGGGCCTTCTTATTATAACCCTACGCGTTACCCTGAACGTGCTAAAGAGCGTCGCGACTTGGTTTTAAAGCTGATGATGCAGCAAGATATTTTGACGGCTAAACAGTTTGAACAAGCGGCCAGTCGACCGTTAGATGTGCAAAAGCATCCTCACATTGCCAGCCGGCAGCCAGCGTATTTTCAGCAGTTAAAAATTGAACTGAAAGAGAAAGTGGGCGACGCCTTCAAAGCGGATACTGGCTTGCGCGTTTTTACCTCGCTCGATCCTGTTTCGCAAGTCAAATTGGAGCTGGCGATTGATCGACAAATTCCAGTGCTTTCCAAAACGGCGGGGAAAAACTTAGAAGCCGCAGCAATCGCTGTTGATCGAACCAGTGGTGAAATCCGTGCCATGGTTGGCGGTAAACAGACCGGTTATGACGGCTTTAACCGAGCTTTAAATGCAAGCCGTCCTATCGGCTCGTTAGTCAAACCAGCGGTCTATCTCACCGCACTCGCACAGCCAGATAAATATAACTTAGCCAGCACGCTTATCGATAAACCCATCACACTCAAAGGGAATAAAGGCGAAGTGTGGTCACCACGCAATTTTGATCGTCAGTTCCGTGGTGAAGTGCCGTTGTATCTCGCGTTAGCTAAATCACTGAATGTGCCCACGGTACAATTGGGCATGCAGCTTGGGATTGAACAAGTTTCTGACACTTTGGTGCGGCTTGGTGTCAACAAAGAGGAGATCCGTCCTGTACCGTCGATGTTTCTTGGCGCGTTCTCTCTGACGCCTTATCAAGTGGCGCAGATGTACCAAACCTTAACCAACTCGGGTAAAAAAGCGCCCTTATCGGCGCTGCGCTCGGTATTGGATTTAGAGGGCAATGTGCTCTATCAATCAATTCCCAAAGTATCCCAAGCCGTTGAGCAGCAAGCGGCGTGGCTTACAACTTATGCGATGAAGCGAGGAGTACTTGAAGGGACCGGGCGCTATCTCAATAATCAGTTCGCTTGGGCGGCATTGGCGGGGAAAACTGGTACCACTAACGATAGCCGCGACAGTTGGTTTGTCGGGGTGGATGGTCGTGAAGTCACCACGGTTTGGCTTGGCCGCGATGATAATCAGCCGATCAAACTTACGGGTTCGAGTGGTGCATTACGGGTGTACGCGGAATATTTACAACATCGGATCCCAGAAAAATTACTTCTTCCTTGGCCGCAAGGCATTACCACGATTGGCTTTAAAACCAGTGCCGAGGGTGAATTAGTCCAAGATTGTCACAACGAATTTAAACTGCCTATGTGGGATAAAAGCGGCGCATTGAAACAGAGCTGTGATAAACAACCAGGACAATGGTTAAAAAATCTCTTTCAGTGGTAGCTGGGGGAGTTTATATTAAATTGATTTCAAAGGGATTTAAGGAAGAGTCGTGAAACAGTTTTTAAGTAACTTATTGTTCTTGGTATTCATGTTTCCTGCGACTTTCGCGGTGGCTGATGAGCCACAAGCTGAAAAACCTATGCTGGACAGTGCTGCGCGCCCCAAGATTGCTGTGGTACTTGCTGGTGGCGGAGCAAAAGGTGCAGCGCACATTGGCGTTCTCAAAGCGCTGGAAGAGATGCGCATCCCCGTTGATTTCATTACTGGTACCAGCATGGGCGCTTATGTGGGCGGCCTCTATGCCAGTGGTATGAGCGCCGATGAAATTGAAAGTTTAATTTACAGCGTAGATTGGAATGAAGGTTATCGTGACCGGGTCAACCGTAGCCAACGTCGTGTTCGGGATAAAGAGTACGAAGACCGCTATCAACTGACCACCGACCTTGGACTGCGTTGGGGGGAGATCCGCGCACCACGCGGTGTGGTGCAAGGGCAGAATATGTTGCGTATTTTGCGAGAAACGTCGGGCAATCTCTCTGAATTTCAGTCCTTTGACCAACTGCCTATCCCTTATCGCGCGGTAGCCACTGATATCATTGCTCTTGAGGAAGTAGTGTTGGATCGTGGCTATTTAGTGGATGCGATGATGGCGAGTATGTCAGTACCCGGAGCACTGCCACCTTACGAAGTTAATGGTCGTTGGTTAGTCGATGGCGGTGTGACCAATAACATGCCTGTTGATGTTGCACGTGCCTTAGGGGCTGATATTGTTATCGCGATAGATATCAGTACCGATTACAAAAACCAAGAAGCTTTCACCACCTTTTTGACGGTAGCCGATCAGCTTTCCAACTATCTCGTACAAAGAAGCACTCAAAAACAAGCACGTTTATTGAATGAGCGAGATGTATTTTTACGCCCTGATGTCGGCAGTATGGAAACCACTGAATTTGATAAAATGCCTACGGCTTATAGGAAAGGGTACGATATCGCAATGGCGAACCAATCGGTATTGGCTTCGTTGTCATTATCGAGTGCTAGTTATCAACGCTATGTGGAAGCAAAACAAGCTCGCCGCAGGGCTTTAATTTATGGCGATGATGTAAAGGTTGATGAAATCGTACTCAACAACCGCAGTCATTACAGCGATCAATTGTTAAAAAACCGTTTACATTTAAAGACAGGACAGCCGCTATCAACCGAGCAGATTGAAGCGACGGTCGAAAATCTCTATGCATTGGATCGCTTTGAGTTAGTGACCTATGAATACCGAGAATTTGAAGGAAAGAACCAATTGGTCATCGATGTAAAAGAGAAATCTTGGGGGCCAAATTACCTCAATTTTCGCTTTTTCTTAGAAGATGATTTTCATACGGATAGTCAGTATGCGCTGGGTATCTCTTCCAATTTCACTAACTTAAATTCGTTTGGTTCTGAATTACGTTTCAATCTAGAAATGGGCACCGATAAGATCATCGAAGCGGAGCTTTTTTCTCCTCTGTTCTCAGGGCAAAAAGCGTTTACCTCTGCCTTGGTCACGTTTAGCAATGATAAACGTAATAAGCCAATGCAAGGGTTTGATGACACCAGTCTAGAAGCCAGTAAAGATTATTTACCGATCGCGTATTTAGAATGGATTGGAGAATTGTCGCTTGGTTATCAAGATAAATTATGGCGAGAGTTTAAGGTAGGGATCCGCTATACCGACGGGGAGGCTGAAGTCTCAAATTGGCCATCCATGGGAAATATGGATTACACCCGTGCTGGTGTGTTTGCTAACTACCGCATTGATACCTTAGATGACTTCAGCTTGCCTACCCGCGGTGTTTATCTTGATCTTGAGTATCTTGCATCGCACGATAAAGTTTCTGGCGTCTCTTCCGATCTTGAATCAAACGATACGGTGTATGAATTTTCCGGTGAATTGATCGCTGCTTATAGCCTTGGCAGGCATACTTTGGTCGGTAATCTTGATTACGGTGTGGTACAAAGTAAAAATTCTAGTGAGCCGATAAACCCTAAATCCATTGGTGGTTTCTTAAATTTATCGGGTATCCCTCGTAACAGCTTGATTGGACAGAATAAAGCGTTCACCAGTTTGGTGTATCGTTATCGCTGGTTTGATAATGACTTTGGCCTGTTCAGTTCCCCATTTTATGTCGGAGCATCAATAGAATACGGCGGTGTATGGTCTGATCCTGATCTAAGCTTTGATACCGCCCCATTATACGGTGCGGGATCGGTGTTTGCCGGTGTTGATTCTCCGATTGGACCTATTATGTTTGCTTATGGTCGAACCGAAGATAATTTTGATTCGATATACTTGAGTATTGGCACTACCTTTTAGCGAGAATTGAGCTGAAAAGTGGGCGGTAAGTGACTCAAAAATCATAGAACTTTAGTCTTAAGTTGCTATGTTGGTCAAAATGATAAGATTTTAATTTAAAGTTAAATTTGCTATTCTTCGTCCCACAGTTTGGCCTCTCTGCCGCTGATTACATAAAAATATCTGGCAATGGAGAGCCAAGTTTCCAAGGATGTTTGCCCATCATGTCAATAATAATGGGGTAAACCGCAATGAGAGGAAAAAGTCGTGCTTGAAGCCTACCGTAAACACGTCGCAGAGCGTGCTGCCGAAGGAGTTGTTCCTAGACCCCTAAATGCTGAACAAGTCGCAGGACTTGTTGAACTGTTGAAAAATCCCCCTCAAGGTGAAGAAGCGTTCATGCTTGATCTCCTTGAAAATCGAATTCCTCCCGGTGTGGATGAGGCCGCTTATGTTAAAGCGGGCTTTTTAACCGCCATCACTAAAGGTGAGGTCTCTTCACCGTTAGTGAGCCGCGCAAAAGCTGCGCAACTACTCGGAACTATGCAAGGTGGTTATAACATCGAGCCGCTAGTCTCATTGCTTGATGATGCTGAGCTGGCACCGATTGCGGCTGATGCACTATCGCGTACTCTACTGATGTTTGATGCGTTCTATGACGTAGAAGAGAAAGCAAAAGCGGGTAATGCACATGCACAAAAAGTGCTGCAATCATGGGCAGACGCGGAATGGTTCCTTTCAAAACCGGCGCTTCAAGAGAAGATCACGCTAACCGTATTTAAAGTTACTGGTGAAACCAATACTGATGATTTGTCACCAGCGCCAGATGCATGGTCACGCCCAGATATTCCAGTGCATGCACTGGCTATGTTGAAAAATGAACGTGAAGGCATTCAACCCGATAAAGCAGGCAGCATTGGCCCTATCACTCAAATCGAAGCTCTAAAAGAGAAAGGCCATCAGCTAGTCTATGTGGGTGATGTGGTCGGTACAGGCTCGTCTCGTAAATCCGCGACTAACTCTGTTTTGTGGTTTATGGGTGACGACATCCCATTTGTGCCTAATAAACGCGCGGGTGGCTACGTGCTCGGCGGTAAAATTGCACCTATCTTCTTCAACACCATGGAAGATGCCGGCGCGTTGCCGATTGAAGTTGACGTTACCAAACTCAACATGGGTGATGTGATTGATGTTTACCCATTTGAAGGCAAAGTGTGTAACCACGACACTGGCGAAGTGCTTGCTACGTTCAAGCTTAAAACCGACGTATTGATTGATGAAGTGCGCGCTGGCGGCCGTATTCCACTGATCGTTGGTCGTGGTTTAACGGATAAAGCACGCGAAGCACTAGGCTTAGAAGCGTCAACAGTATTTCGTCGCCCAGTTGCAGTGGCTGATACAGGTAAAGGTTATACACTGGCTCAGAAAATGGTTGGTAAAGCATGCGGCGTGACGGGTGTTCGCCCGGGGACTTACTGCGAACCTAAAATGACCACGGTTGGATCGCAAGATACCACTGGCCCGATGACACGTGATGAATTGAAAGATTTGGCGTGTCTTGGTTTCTCTGCTGATTTAGTCATGCAATCTTTCTGTCATACCTCGGCTTATCCAAAGCCTGTTGATGTGAATACCCATCATACCTTGCCTGATTTCATCATGAACCGTGGCGGTGTTTCACTGCGTCCGGGTGATGGCGTTATTCACTCATGGCTAAACCGCATGTTGTTACCTGATACCGTCGGTACTGGTGGTGACTCGCATACACGCTTCCCGCTTGGCATTTCATTCCCAGCCGGTTCTGGCTTGGTTGCTTTTGCGGCCGCAACGGGTGTGATGCCACTGGATATGCCAGAATCTGTCTTGGTGCGTTTCAAAGGTGAAATGCAGCCGGGCATCACGCTGCGCGATCTAGTGCACGCGATTCCTTATTACGGGATTAAGCAAGGCCTGCTTACAGTGGCGAAAGCGGGGAAAATTAACGAATTCTCTGGCCGTGTGCTAGAAATCGAAGGGGTTGAGCACTTAACGGTTGAGCAAGCGTTTGAACTTTCTGATGCCTCGGCAGAACGCAGTGCGGCGGGTTGTACGGTTAAATTGTCACAAGCCTCAATTGAAGAGTACCTCAACTCTAACATCACTATGTTGAAGTGGATGATCGCCGAAGGTTATGGTGACCGCCGTACTATCGAGCGTCGCATTACGGCGATGGAAGCGTGGCTAGCCAATCCTGAGTTGATGCAAGCGGATAGTGATGCAGAATACGCACATGTGATTGAGATTGATCTTGCTGAGATTAAAGAGCCGATTTTATGTGCGCCAAATGACCCAGACGATGCGCGCTTACTTTCTGATGTACAAGGTACGCCTATTGATGAAGTCTTCATCGGTTCTTGTATGACCAACATTGGTCACTTCCGTGCGGCAGGTAAATTGCTTGAGAAGTTCAATGGTCAGTTAGACACACGTTTGTGGGTTGCGCCACCGACTAAGATGGACAAAGATCAGCTTATCGAAGAGGGCTATTACGGCATCTTTGGCCGCGCTGGGGTACGCATTGAAACTCCAGGATGTTCGTTATGCATGGGTAACCAAGCGCGTGTTGCCGATAAAGCGACCGTCATGTCGACTTCGACCCGTAACTTCCCGAACCGTTTAGGGACTGGCGCGAATGTTTACCTTGCTTCGGCAGAGTTGTCGGCCGTGGGTGCCATTTTAGGCCGCATTCCAACACTGGAAGAGTACCTAGAGTACGCGAAGCAGATCAACGCAACTGCAGCTGATACCTATCGCTACCTCAACTTCCATCGTATGACGCAATACACTAAAAAAGCGGACAGTGTGATTGTCCAGCAAACGGTGTAAGAGCTATCCAAGCTAACCTCCTAATAAAAAAGCCACCGATTCGGTGGCTTTTTACCATTCTAGCTTCTCACTCAATGCTGAAATAACATTAGATTAAGTTCGATTGGTGGCTGCAATGCTCCGCCAACAATGACTTGACCCATAATTCATAACGTTGTTCTGTCAATGGAGTTAAAATGAGTGTGAACGTCATATGGTATTCAGCGAAATAGTTATTGCCTGTGAGACAAGCTAAAAACACACGCGACATTACGCGCGGTCATTTCTACATTTTGCGCCGCTTCGGCAAGGGCTGTAGGCAAGTCGACCGAGCGTGGAACGACACTGAATACCGCATCAATGCCATGTGGGTGAACAACGGCGCAGTCTGCTGACAAGCAGCCTGCAATGCCGATCACTGGCACGGAAAAAAGTTTGGCAGTGCGCGCAACACCGATTGGCGTTTTACCGTGAATGGTTTGGCTATCAATGCGTCCTTCCCCAGTGATGACTAAATCGGCATCCTTTACCACATCGCTAAGGTTCACGGCATCCATCACAATTTCAATGCCCGGACGAAGGCTCGCTCCTAGTAGACCAACCAGCGCCGCACCTAAACCGCCTGCCGCGCCAGCACCCGGCATCTCTTTAACATCACGACCTAATTGCGTTTTGATGATGTTTGCATAATGCGCAAGGTTGGCATCAAGTTGCGCGACCATCTCGGGTGTTGCTCCTTTTTGTGGGCCAAAGACGTGCGAAGCGCCTTGTACGCCGCACAGTGGATTATCGACATCGCAGGCGACCTCCAGTTTGATGCGGGCTAAACGTGGGTCCAGTAGTGTGAGATCAATCGAGGCCAGTTTTGACAATTCACCGCCACCAAAGCCTAATGGATTACCATCTGAATCAAGCAGTTTAATGCCGAGGGCTTGCGCCATGCCGAGGCCACCATCGTTGGTTGCACTGCCACCAATGCCGATGATGATGTGTTCAACACCTTGATCAAGCACGGTTTTAATCAGCTCACCAGTACCGTAGCTGGTGGTGTTCATTGGGTTGCGTTGCTCTGGCGGCACCAGGTGTAAGCCCGATGCGGCCGCCATCTCAATGATCGCTGTTTTACCATCACCCATTAAGCCATAAAAAGCCTCGACTTGCTCACCTAGCGGCGCCGTCACCGTTGTGGTAACAATCGATCCATTAGTGGCATCAACCAGTGATTGGACCGTCCCTTCGCCGCCATCGGCCATCGGTAACTTAATGTAGTGCGCATCGGGTAACACTTGTTTGAATCCATTCTCTATCGCGGTGGCGACTTCCATTGCCGTTAGGCTCTCTTTATAAGAATCTGGAGCAATAACAATTTTCATTTTTTAACACCTTAACTGCGTTAAACAAACAGACCAAATACGCCAAAAATCATCACAGAAATGAAGGCAATCACTAAACCTACTGCCGATTCATAAGGAATTAAGGTGAGACGCTCACGAATGTCCATATGTACCGCTCCGCCCGTGGCGTGGAAGAAACTACCGTGTGGCATATGATCAAGTACGGTCGCACCTGAATGGATCATGGCAGCCCCTGCCAGCGCGGGTACGCCTAGCTCGAGTATAGTGGAGCTAAAGACGCTGGAGGCAACGGCTGTACCTGCGGTGGTTGAAGCGGTTGCCAGTGACATCATTGCACCTGAGATCGGTGCAAGCAGGTAAGAAGGTAACCCAGAAGCGGTCAGTACTTCGATTAAACCGCCTTTAAGACCTGAATTGGCGATGATGCCGGCTAAAGTACCAGTACCAAGCAGCATAACCGCAACCGGAGCCATGCGTGTTAAACCTGAAACCGCGAAGTGGTTAGTGTCTGCAAATCGTCCCATCACGACCGCACCGACTAACCCGCCTAATGGGAGTGCAATTAAAGGATCCACATTGATGCCAGCGATAGGGCGTAGTGCGAGTAACACAATCGCCACTAATGGTGCGATGATCGCTGAGCTAAAGCGGGGTAGCCTAGAATGATCCACCGCAACGACTTCACTGGCGGAGACTTTACTTCCTTTATTGACTAAACGTTTGGCAATCAAGTAAGCCACAATAAGCCCGCAGATCCCAGGAATAATACCCGCCGCCATTACAGAAGTAAGTGGCACGTTAAACGCGTCGGCTGCGGCAATCGCATTAGGGTTAGGTGACATTACGTTACCCGCTTTACCGCCGCCAATCATCGCTAGCAGAATGGCCGCCTTGGAGAGATCGGCACGGCGAGCGATCGCCAGAGCGATAGGAGATACGGTGATTACTGCTACGTCGACAAACACGCCGACCGCAGTCAAAATTAAGGTTGCTAAGGCCAAGGCAAATAAAGCGCGAGTTTCTCCAACCTTTTTCACTATGGTTTCTGCAATGGAAGTGGCAGCGCCTGATTCAATCAATACACCAGCCAAAATACCTGCTGCAAGAATGCGTAGTACTGCGGTCACAATGCCTTGTGCGCCACCAATCATCAGAGCAACGGTGTCGGTCAGCGATACACCGCCGATCACGCCACCGACCAACGCGCCGATGATCATGCCATAGGCGGGTGGTACTTTTTTTAGAATGAGCGTGATAGCTACGACTAATGCGGCCAGAGCTCCGAGAGTTGAAACTTCAATCATCTTCTATATCCATATTTTTTATCAGTGATTGGCTGCAATATAGGGAGCAAAAATAAAAGAGTCTTCGGTCTATTGCACAGATTACTGGCTTTGACGCGACTGATTAATTGTGCAAATGCACAATTTTATGTTTTTATTTGAAGCAAGATAAAGCCAAATAAAGGTGAGTAATGTCATTTAACTGATTGAATTTTAAAGCGGTTACTTGCTCAATTTTTTCAAGCCTATAGCGCAAGGTATTACGGTGAATATGCAGTGCTTGGCAAGTTTGATGAACATCGCAGTTTTGCTCAAAATAATGGCGGAGGGTTTTAATTAATATTCCCTTAGTATCATACCGTTCCAGCAGGGTATAAGGTTGGCGTAACTGCTCGCGGCTCCATGGCTCATGCTGTACGCTATTGAGCAGTACAGGTAACTTATCATCTTGATAAAAGAAGACGTCTCCCTGTTTATGGTGGGAGGCTTGCATCGTCAACTTGGCGGTTTGATAAGATTGAGCCAGCCCAGAGAGCGTTGGAAAATAATCACCTAGTGCAATTTTGATGGTGAATTTGCCCTCTTTTTTCACTCGCTTCAACAGTTGATTGACTCGTTTAGTTTCGGCCTCTTGTGACCAACCTTTTTCGGTGAGTGAGATGGGTTTTAAAACCACTACTTCGTTGTGAGAAACTGAAATGATCCCCACCAAATTGTCCCGTTCAGGGTATTCCAGCAGATGCACCAACTGCTGTAAGTGTTCTAGCGATAAGGCGGTATCGTTATCTGGGATCAATTTGACCACGGCAGCGATACGCGGCTGGGAAAGGTCGAGCCCTAATCGCTCGGCGATTGAATTGAGCTGTGTTTCGTTGAGAGTGGCACCTTGAATTAGTTGTAATAGCAGCTCTTCACGGTGGCGCTTATTCCACTGTACTTGTGCCATCAGTGCGGCTTGTTCAACGATAAGCTCCGCCGTCATTTTGACCAGCTCGCCATAACGGTGAACCTCCGTTGGGTTACCGGAAATTCCAACCACGCCGATCACTCGTTGTTGATAAATGATGGGGAAATTGATGCCGGGTTTAACGCCTTTTAGGTAACTGGCGGTGGCATGATCAATTTCAACCACTCGATTTTCATTGATGGCTAAAATCGCCCCTTCGTGTTTCTGGTGCAAACGAGTGGGATCACCTGAGCCAATAATGCGTCCCTTTTCATCCATTACGTTGACTGAATAAGTGATGATCTTCATCGCTCTTTCTACAATCTGGCGTGCGGTGGTTTCTGTGATCTGCATAATCTCAAGTGGTTTCGTTAGCCATAATCACCGATAATAACAAAGTTATCCGTATCCCCAAGCACCAATATCGAGAACCCGATGGACTACGAATTTAAAAAAAACACCCTAGATGGGAGCTATTACTGCTCTTTTTCGATGGGGCACGAAATTATTGGCCGTTGGCTACAAGAGGAGATCAGCAACGATCTTCCCAAAATAGATCAAGTTATTGCGCTAATGGCAGCATCGAAACGTGCATTTAATCAAGAGCAGACGCTTGAGGGGCAGGAAATCAGCGTGATGATTCTTGCCGATGAGGTCACGGTTCAGGCCAATGTTTTGACGCATGGTGAAGCGCTTGATAGTGACAGTGAGTTTGATTTTTACGATTGTGAAAGCACTGCAAGCTGCGGCATTGATGATTTTGCTTTGATGATCAAGCAGTGGTGCGAATTTGTACGTTACTCACCTGCGGACTTCACTTAGCGCTGCACAAAACTGGTGAAGATTAAACACTTCGCTTTATTTGTGGGAAAGGGTTGCACCTTATTTGTGCAACCCTTTTCTTTTTGGCATAAGAAATGGTTGCAAATCTTTTAAAATCATTAAGTTAAAAAGTTGGCACGCGGCTTGGATTGTATTGATCGTAAACGGACTACTGCTTGTGAGAGGATGCAATGAAACTGATCAACGCGATAATTAAACCATTTAAGTTAGACGATGTGCGTGAAGCTTTGGCCGATGTCGGCATCGAAGGGATGACGGTTTCCGAAGTGAAAGGCTTTGGTCGCCAAAAAGGGCACACCGAGCTCTACCGAGGCGCGGAATATCAAGTCGATTTTCTGCCTAAAGTGAAATTAGAAATAGCGACACAAGCTGAAAATGTCGATCGCGTGATAGAGGCGATTATCAAAGCGGCGCACACCGGAAAAATTGGTGACGGAAAAATTTTTGTGTATGACCTCAGCCAAGCTGTGCGTATTCGTACTGGCGAAATGGACAGTGAAGCACTGTAAAGATTCAAAGGATTGGAGATAACCATTATGGAATTAGCAGCAACGGTAACAGAGCTACGTTACGCACTCGATACGTTTTTTTTCTTGATTTCGGGTGCGTTGGTGATGTGGATGGCGGCTGGCTTTGCCATGCTAGAGGCGGGTTTAGTTCGTTCTAAAAACACCACTGAAATTTTAACCAAAAACTTTTGTTTGTACGCGATTGCCTGTACCACGTATTTAGTGGTTGGTTACAACATTATGTATGTTGATAACGCAGAAGCAGGCTGGCTGCCTTCATTCGGCTCCTTGATAGGTAGCCAAGCAGAAGGCGCGGATCACTCCCTTGAATCAGACTTTTTCTTCCAAGTGGTGTTTGTGGCAACCGCGATGTCGGTGGTTTCTGGCGCTGTCGCTGAGCGAATGAAATTGTGGTCGTTCCTTATTTTTTCCGTCATTTTGACCGCATTCATTTACCCAATGGAAGGCTATTGGACTTGGGGTGGTGGCTTTCTTTCAGCTGCCGGTTTCAGTGATTTTGCCGGCTCTGGTATTGTTCACTTAGCGGGTGCATCGGCGGCGCTAGCTGGGGTCATCTTGTTGGGAGCACGTAAAGGTAAATACGGTAAAAATGGTGAAATTTACCCTATTCCGGGCTCCAACATGCCACTTGCGACTTTGGGTACATTTATCCTGTGGTTTGGCTGGTTTGGTTTTAACGGTGGTTCACAACTAATGCTGTCTGATTTTGAAAACGCAACAGCGGTTGGTCAGATTTTCCTCAACACCAATGCCGCTGCAGCAGCGGGTTCTATCGCGGCTCTATTAGTGTGTAAAACCACTTGGGGTAAAGCGGATTTAACCATGGTACTCAACGGTGCGTTGGCCGGGTTAGTGGCTATTACCGCTGATCCTCTCTCTCCATCACCACTGTATGCGGTAGCGATTGGTGCTGTAGCGGGTGTGTTGGTTGTGTTTAGCATTATAGCCCTTGATAAAGTGAAAATTGACGATCCTGTGGGCGCAATTTCAGTACATGGCGTATGTGGTTTGTTCGGTTTAATGGTTGTGCCAATCAGCAATACTGATGCGAGCTTTGGCGCTCAACTACTTGGAGCCGCAGTGATTTTCGCTTGGGTATTTGGTGCAAGCCTTGTGGTTTGGGGCATCCTGAAGGCAACGATAGGCATTCGAGTTTCGGAAGAAGAAGAATTAGAAGGGATGGATATGCACGACTGTGGGGTGGGGGCCTACCCAGAATTCGTGACAATAAAGTAATATTTCCTTACAGATAACCTACCTAAAAACCTGCCGATTAAGGCAGGTTTTTTTATTGATTGAATTGTTTTTCAATCTATCATCAATATAATAACGAAACTGATAAACATTATCATTACCAATTTTAAAGGGAACTAGAAATGAAGAAACTGCTTACTCTGTCTGCGATGGCATGTAGTGTGATGGCTCCGAGCGCGATGGCGGCAGAGGAGGTTAACGTTTACTCATACCGCCAACCATTTTTGATTGAGCCGATGTTTAAAGAGTTCACTCAACAAACGGGCATTAAAGTGAATGTGAAGTTTGCGAAAGAAGGGATTGCTGAGAAATTGGTACAAGAGGGTGAGTACAGCCCTGCTGATGTGATTTTAACCTCAGAATTTAGCCGTCTTTTTGAGTTATCTGAAAAAGGTTTAGTCCAAGCGGTGGATAACAAAACCATTGAAACTAACATTCCCGCCCAATATCGCGATAGCGCAGATGAGTGGTTTGCACTAACAATACGTACCCGTAGCGTCTACTCATCACGCGATCGCGTAGGCAAGCTGGGTGATGACTTCAATTACGCTGACCTCGCGAAGCCTGAATTTAAAGGCAAAATCTGTACTCGTAGTGGTAAGCACCCTTACAACGTGGCGCTGGTTGCATCCATGATTGCAGAGCAAGGCGAAGCGAGCACTAAAGTTTGGCTTGAAGGTGTCAAAGCAAATTTAGCACGTAAGCCTCAAGGTAACGATCGTGACCAAGTTAAAGCGATTAAAGAAGGTTTGTGTGATGTCTCATTGGGTAATAGCTATTATTTAGGGAAAATGTTAGCTGATGATAAGCAAAAATCATGGGCTGAAGCCGTCTACATCAACTTCCCCGGCCAGAATGCGCAAGGCACGCACGTTAACGTGAGTGGTATGGCGATGGCGAAGTACGCGCCTAACAAAGAAAACGCAGTTAAGCTGATGGAGTTTTTGACCAGCGATAAAGCACAGCACATGTACGCTGACGTCAACTTTGAATACCCAGTAAAAGCAGGTGTTGAGCGTTCTGCACTAGTCGCTTCATGGGGCGATTTTAAAGCAGATCCACTGCCGCTCGAAAAAATTGCCGACAATCATGCCGCGGCAATTAAGCTGCTTGATGAAGTGAAATTTGACCTTTAATCGGTTCTAGGGGTATAACAGTGCCCCTATTCTATTGAAGGGGCATGAGATGTATTTGCAAACGCATTTATGTGTCAGTAAGCCTTATTGTAATTAGGCAATGAAAGAAAAAAATACATTATGGAAAACCAGTAGTGCCAGTGTCACTGTGCTACTGGTTTTGCCGATCTTAGCCATCTTTATTACCGCTGCGGGACAAAGTGATGAGGTTTTTGCTCATCTCATGTCAACCGTGATGCCCACCTATACCTTTAATACCGTCGTATTGACGTTCTGTGTGATGGGGCTTTCTTTGCTATTTGGCATTCCCAGTGCTTGGTTAATGGCGATGTGTAAGCTGCCTACCGAACGCATTTTACAATGGGCTTTGGTGTTACCACTTGCGATGCCCGGCTACATTATCGGTTACATCTTTACCAGTTGGTTTGACTACGCAGGCCCAGTGCAAGTGTTACTTAGAGATATTACGGGTTGGGGCGCAGGTGATTACTGGTTTCCCGACATTCGCAGTTTGGGCGGGGCAAGCATTGTGCTTGCGCTGGTGCTGTACCCATATGTTTACCTACTGTGCCGTGCAGCATTCATGGAACAAAACGTCTCCTTATTGCAATCCGCTCGTCTATTAAAATGCTCTCCGTGGCAGAGTTTTCGTCTTATTTCACTGCCGCTTGCACGGCCCGCGATGGCGGTTGGCCTCTCCTTAGTGGCGATGGAAACGGTGGGAGATTTTGGTACGGTGAGTTACTTTGCCGTTAATACCCTAACGACTGCGGTGTATGACACTTGGCTCGGTTATTCTAATTTGAATGCGGCAGCGAAAATATCCGCCATCATGTTGGTGATTGTATTATTACTACTGAGCGCAGAGCGCTATAGCCGTCGTAAACAGAAATTATTTCAAAGTCAATTTAACAGCCATGAAGATTTTCGCTATCAGTTGCAAGGGTGGAAAAAATGGGCCGCTTTGTGTTGGTGTTGGGGGCTAGTTGCGCTCGCGTTTCTGCTGCCTTTATTGCAGTTGGTCTCATTCGCTTATCACTATTTTGCGAAAAGTTGGACTTCGGAGTTCCAAGACTTTGCGATCAATAGCTTAACGGTTTCGTTGACGGCCGCGCTGGTGGCGGTGTTGATTGCTTTGGTCGTGAATTTTTGCCATCGGTTGAACGCCAACGGGGTGACTTTAGCCTTTATGCGCTTGTCTTCTATGGGGTATGCGGTTCCCGGAACCGTGTTAGCGATTGGTGTGATGGTTCCGGTGCTGTTTATGGATCATTGGGTCAATGATGTTGCTAAAGCGATGCAGTGGGGGCGACCGGGTCTTATCTTTTCTGGTTCGATGTTTGCTATTATTTTTGCTTTAGTGGTGCGTTTTTCGGCCGTGGCGATTGGTAGCATAGAAAGTAGTCTTAATAAAGTCTCACCTTCTTTGGATATGGCGGCTCGAACTATGGGTTATCGATCGAACGCTATGCTGTGGCGAGTTCATCTGCCATTGATCCGCCGTGGTACGCTTATCGCTGGGTTGTTGGTGTTTATTGAGTCAATGAAAGAGCTGAATGCCGCTTTATTATTGCGTCCGTTCAATTTCGAAACCTTGGCGACCTATGTTTATAACTACGCATCGGATGAACAATTAGAAGTGGCTGCTTTGCCTGCGATACTCTTGGTCGCGGTTGGTTTAATTCCGCTTATCGTTGTTAACCGTTCACTGGAGCAAAATCACTGATGAGTTGTGCGCTGTCTATTCATGATTTGACTTGCAAATATGAAAACCAAACGGTTTTACAATCACTGTCGCTGGAAGTAAAACAGGGAGAAATCGTCTGTTTATTAGGAGCAAGTGGTTGTGGTAAAACGACCTTATTGAAAGCCGTTGCGGGTTTGTTGCCACTCAGCTCTGGGGTGATGAGCCTTAATTGTGTGACGATTGATGATGGTCAACATTGGTTGCCACCGGAAGCGCGAAACATAGGGATGATTTTCCAAGATTATGCGCTGTTTCCTCACTTAACTGTTGCGGAAAATATCGCGTTTGGATTGCGTCAACTCTCTCAAACCGAGCGCAAAGCGAAAGTCGAAGAGATGTTGGCATTAGTGCACTTAGCGGGGCTGGGGGATCGTTATCCTCATCAACTATCGGGTGGGCAGCAGCAGCGAGTGGCGATTGCTCGCTCCTTGGCGTATAAACCGGATCTACTGCTGCTTGATGAGCCGTTTTCCAATATCGATACCCAAGTTCGTCATGAGTTGATTGGCGAAATTCGCAACATTTTTAAAAAGCAGGGTGTGACGGCTATTTTTGTGACCCATAGCCGCGAAGAAGCTTTTGCTTTTGCTGATAAAATGGCGGTAATGAACCACGGTGTGATTGAGCAATATGGCACCGCATCAGAGCTGTACTACCAACCGTCGAGTAAATTTGTGGCCGATTTCTTAGGTGGTGGAAGTTATTTAAGCGCCAAACGAATTTCAGAATGGCAATTTGAGACCGATTTAGGTGTAGTAGACGCCAAAGCTCAGCAACCTATTGAGCTTGAAGCCAAATGCGAATTACTACTGCGGCCACAACACATTCAAATTAGTGCGCAGCAAGAGAGCAAAGTCCGCGTGTTAGAGCAGCAATTCATGGGCGATCACTGCCGTTATGTGATTGATGCGTATGGCAGTAAGTTGCTGGCGAGTTCTTCACAGCCGTTGAGCGTTGGGCAAAATGTTGCAGTCAGCATTGATACGCAAGGTGTGTTGGCTTTTTAAAAAAAGCCCGGCGTGACGCCGGGCAAGTGTTCTTCATCGATATACCTACAACCTCTTCATACTGTGCGGGTATAGCGACTCAAATTTGAGTCGAAGTGGGTAAAAGCTATAACGATAGAAAATCTTTCACCTGTTGAAGAACACGTTCTGCAGTGTCTTTATCCGCCATTTCGGCAAAAATGCGTAGCAATGGTTCAGTGCCAGAGAAACGAGCAATAACCCAGCCGCCGTTTTTAAAGTAGACTTTGGCTCCGTCTTCGTAACTGACTTTCTCAATCTCATACTCAAATTGAGGCAACTGTTTCTCAACGTAGATTTTGTTATACAACGACTCTTTTTGTGCGGCTTTAAATTTACAGTCACCTTCTGCGGTGTAGGCGTAACCGTATTTCGCGTAAATTTCCCCCAGTAATTCGGAGAGTTTTTTACCTGTCACGCTGATCATTTCAACCAACAAACTCGATGCAAAAACCCCATCTTTACCTTTGATGTGTCCACGAATGGTTAAACCGCCGGAGCTCTCACCACCAATCAGTGAATCATCCGCTTCCATTTGTGAGCTGATGTGTTTAAAGCCAACGGGGACTTCAAAACTTTTCTCATCGTGGTCAGCGGCAATTTTATCCAGCAGGTGGGTGGTGGCGATATTACGCACCACGGATCCTTTCCAACCCTTATATTCAAGCAGGTAGTAGTAAAGCAGGATCAGTACTTCATTAGGATGGATGAAGTTGCCTTTCTCATCAATAATACCAAGTCGGTCTGCATCGCCATCGGTACCTATCCCAATATCGTAACCTTCTGCGGCCACTAAATGTTTGAGACGATAAAGAGTCGCTGCATTAGGGGAAGGCATTAAACCGCCAAAATCGGGGTTTTTGCCATCATTGATCACATCCACATCGCAGCGGCCATTGATCAGAACCGTCTGCAATGCATTTTTCGCGACGCCAAACATGGGGTCAATCAACACACGCAGGTTGGCTTTTTTGATCGCTTCAATATCGATAAAATTGATGATTGAATCCACAAACTCATTCATTGGATTTATGATGACAATCGATTTATCTTGCAGCGCTTGTTCAAATTCGACGTGTTTTACATCGGCAAGCGTCAGTGACGCGATTTGCTGTTCAATCTTTTGTGTGATCACCTCATCAGCGTCTCGTCCACCTTCAATGAACACTTTAATGCCGTTGTAGTCCGCAGGGTTGTGGGATGCCGTAATACACGCCGAATAGGCGCAATTCATCTCTTTGGCCTTGAACATCACAATAGGGGTGGGAACAAACTTATCGATAAAGCTTACCACCACGCCATTCGCTGCTAAGACTTGCGCAAACCAACGTGCGGCTTTGTCAGAAAGAAAGCGGCGGTCGTAGCCGATAACGAACCCGTTGTTAGCCACATTTTCGTGGTTAATGATGTTGGCAAGTGATTGAGCCACTAGACAGACGTTGTCTTTGGTAAACTCTTCACCAATAAAGGCGCGCCAGCCACCTGTACCAAATTTGATCATAATAAAATCCTTGTGGGACTAATGTTGAGCCTCAGCTCCTTCGCGCTGAGGCTCAAATCGCGTTAACCGAGAATAACCACTACATCGTTGACACTGCCTTGTGCCATGACAGGAATCACGCCTTCTACTGCTTCGCCATTCACTGTGATTGTTTTCACCCCTTTACTGACGGAGTTCGGGTTTTGCACTGTGATGTTGTAAGTCGCGCCGCGCCATTGGCGAGTGACTTCAAAACCAGGCCAATTGGTAGGAATGCATGGGTCGACGACGAGGCCATCAAAACCGACACGAACACCCAAAATGAAGTTGGTGACGGCAAAGTAGGCCCAACCAGACGTACCTGTTAACCATGGATGGTTCGCACGGCCGTGATCTTGGTGATCTCGTCCCATAATGAACTGCACGTATGAGTAAGGTTCGGCAACGCGCTTTTCAATGATGTCGTTTTGGTTATAAGGGTTTAATGCGTCGTAGAACTTCATGGCTCGATCACCACGGCCAAGCTTCGTTTCTGCAACCCATGCCCAAGGGTTTGGATGTGAGAAAATAGCGCCATTTTCTTTAACACCTTGATAAACACGAGTAACGAAACCGATGTCATCATTAGGGGTTGAGAAGGAAGGTGCGTTCAGATGTAGACCGTATTCGGAGAATAGATTCTCATCAACGGCATCCATCGCTTTTTCACCACGCTCTTGCGACACTGCGCCCGATAAGACGGCGAGTGTGTTTGATTCAAGGTGAACTCGACCTTCAGTTTGCTGAGCAGTTCCTATCTTGTCGCCATTTTTCGTTAGGCCACGGATATACCAGCCACCTTCTTCATCCCAAAGGTGAGTTTCACAAGCTTCACGTACGTTCGCCGCCATTTCGGTGTATTTCGCAACGTCCTCTGCATTGTCACGGTATTTTGCAAGGTCAATAAACTCTTGCAGTGCCCAAAAGTGGAGGAAAGAAACCATAGATGATTCGCCACCACCTAAGTTCAAGCAATCGTTCCAGTCAGCGCGTAAGCCTTTGCAGATACCTGTTTGCCCCACGTATTCTGCCGAGAAGTTAAGCGCCGCCTTCATGTGTTCGTAAACCGTTGCATTGCCACCATCGGCGTAAGGGATCACTTCATCAAAGAAGGATGTTTCACCTGTTTCCATCACGTATTTACAGATGGTTGGAACGAGCCAGAGATGATCGTCAGAACACGTATCTTCAATGCCGTGGATCTTATCTTCATCACTTGGTGTTGGTACAACGGTTGGCGATTTTGATGGTTTGACATCCGCTTTTTCTGGATCAAACCAGTCAGGATCAAATAGGTGTAGGCCATAGCCCGCTTTGACTTGACCACGAAGCAGATCAACCAAGCGTTTACGGGTCATCTTCGGGTTTGCGTGCGGTACTGAAATGGCATCTTGCGCCGTATCACGGTAACCAAGGCCAGTACGACCGCCCACTTCAATGAAAGAGGCAAAGCGAGACCACACCACACACGTTTCCGCTTGATAAAGCGTCCAAGTGTTGATCATGGTATCAAGGCCTTCATTCGGTGATTTTACTTGGAATTTCGCACAACGTTCATCCCAATGCGCTTTGATCCCAGCAAAAGCGGCATCGACATTAGCCAAGTCTTGGTACTTAGCACGCAAACGCGCGCCATTGCCTTTACCAATTCCCAAAATATAAGCAAAGCGAACTTCTTCACCCGGTTGGATCACAAATTGTTTGTGCAGCGAACCGCAATGGTTGTAGCAGGTTTGCGCGCTGTTCGAGCAGTGACCACGTTCTACTGCAATGGGATTGGCTTCGTCACGATACAAGCCAAGGAAGGTATCGCGTTGTCCATCATAAGAGTCTGGATCAAACGTCGAGGCTAAGTAGTAAAAGCCTTCGAAATCATTGGTGTTGTAGTAAAGATCGTACTCAATCACACCCGCGTGATAAGCGGTACCTGCAGAGTAAAGCGACATCTGATGGTTTTGGTTATCGGATTGAATGTGACTAAAAGAGAATTCAACAAACGAAAAAGCGCTGATAGTGCGAGTCTCTGTGGAATCGTTTTTAATGACGACATCCCAAATTTCAGCATCTTCGCCTTTCGGTACAAAGAGAGTTTTAGTGGCAGTAATGCCGCTGTATTCACATTTGAATTTGGAGTAAGAGAGGCCGTGGCGGACTTCATACTTCGCTTCTTCTAAGCTTTTTGCTACGGGTTGCCAAGAAATAGACCAATAGTCGCCAGTTGCATCGTCACGTAAGTAAACATAGTGCCCCGGGCGATCAAAAGAAGCGTTCGGGCGAAATTTGGTAACACGGTTATATTCTGGTGAATTGTAAAAAGAGTAACCGCCCGCGTTATGAGAGATCACGGTGCAGAATTTTTCTGTCCCTAAGTAGTTGGTCCAAGGCGCTGGAACGTCAGGGCGTGTGATGACATATTCACGATTGTCGTTATCGAAATAGCCGTATTTCATTGTCATTTCCTTTTAAACAAACTGCGTCTTTTGCAGCCAAAAATTATGCTAGTGAAAACCAAGGAGAGGTAATGCCGACTCCAAGTGTTGTGTTTATTTCCATGGTGCTCGGTAACGGATGCCTTGCTTGTCCAACATAGGCAGATGTCCTTTGAGCCGTGACAGATAATCTTGCCAATCACGATGCACTTTATGGGTCCATCCTGCTTCGGCGAGTGCAGTTAAGCGTGGGTAAATCATGTATTCCATACGCTGTGGGTTATTGATTAATTCACACCATAAAGCGCACTGAATACCGAGAATTCGCTTACGGAGTGGATCGTTTTCGGGCACTTCGGCTAAGGGTTCATAGCGATAGGCTTTTTCTAATGGGGTGACACCAGCCCAGTCAACGCCCGGTTCTTCTGGTGCATAATCTTGAGCAATATCCAGATACGTGTACTGACCGGGTTGTAAAATCACATCAAACCCCTGTTTCGCGCAGTTCAATGCCGCCGCTTCAGAAAGCCAAGAGTAGATAACAGTATCTTTACTGACCTTATTGCCATGATGCGCTTCTTCCCAGCCGACCATGCGTTTGCCAAGCGTACGCAGTTTTTGTTCGGCATAACGTAGTAAGTGTCCTTGTAATTCTTTGGCCTCGGTATAGCCATTATCAGCCATCAGTTGTTGACATTTAGGGCTGTTAATCCAGACCCCATCGGGCACTTCGTCGGCACCAATATGGATAAAGGGGGATGGAAATAGCTCAGAGACTTCTTGCAAGACGATATCTAAGAACTCATACGTTCCTTCAAGGGCGGGGGAGAGGACGTTATCGTTGTAATATTGAATGCTGCGATAGTGTGATTGATCCTCTTCATCGGCCAGCAGATGAGGCAGAGATTTGATCGCGGCGCGGCAATGTCCGGGAACATCAATTTCAGGGATCACTGTGATACCACGCTCTTGAGCGTATGCGATAACCTCTTTGATCTCTTGTTGTGTATAGAAACCACCGTGGCGCTGCGTTAACAAGCTGTATTGAGGTTCGAGCACTTCATCAACCCCTCGCCATGCACCGATGTCGGTGAGTTGTGGCAGTGCTTTAATTTCGATACGCCATCCTTCGTCATCGGTCAAATGCCAATGGAACGTATTGAATTTGTAATGCGCTAATTGGTTAATAAGCCGCTTAACTGTCTCGATTCCATGAAAATGGCGCGCACAGTCGAGCATCATGCCTCGGTACTTAAAGCGTGGCGCATCACTGATTTTGACGCAGGGGACTAACCACGATTGATCTTGAACTTGAATCAACTGCAACAGGGTCGCGCTAGCATACATAAAGCCTTGATGACCACTCGCCTCTAAGCGAATGCCGGTACGATCGACGTTGAGTTGATACGCGCCCTCGTCAAAGGTCGGGTTAGTGCGGTAGATAATATCAGCGCTGCCAATGGGTTTGGGCTGAAAATCAAATATACGGTTGAGTTCCTGTTGTAACCAAGTCGCAGCTTGCTCAGCGCATGTGGATTGCAAGGTAATCTGGCTCGAAGTCGTTAAGGTGCAATGCCCTGTGCCGGATTCAATCTTGTTTGGTAATGGAATGAGGCTGAGGCTCGCGGCTTCTGTTGCGGGTATTTCACTGCGCTCACGATAAGGCGAGGCGAGAGCAATCGGAGTTACGATCACATCATGACGTTCGATCGGTTGCTCACCATTGCATTGAACAAAAGCGTGCTTTACGCCATCAGTGTAAAAATGGAAAGGGGCGGTTTTGATGCTAAATTCACAGTAAAAATGTGAGTTTGCAGCAAGCACGGTCATATCTGGCGTTAATGAGCAGAAACTGCCTATTTGCACTACGTTGCCATGGGTGATGCTGTCTGGCTGAATGAAGCGATCAATCACAAAATGTAACGACCAGTCTTGTAGGTCTTGATCGCTTAAGTTATGGAACGTTAAACCAAAACGGCAAAATTGCTTCTGTTCTGAGAGTACCGCAAAGTCAATTCGATAGCTCATAGTGATTCCTTAATACAAATTATGCTCGGCTTTGCCGGCAAACATAATCGCGCCTTCGATAGCGTCGAATTGAGGTTGAACAATCCACTGTTGTACTGGTGGAGAAAGCCAATACAAGATACGCTCTGCAATGCTACCCATGAGGCAGATCCGCTTGGCTCCTTTGTTATGAAGAGCGACAAGAAACATTTCGATGTCTGCCGCAGTTTGTTTGAGAAGCTCGATCGCCAGCGCATCACCTTGTTGCGCTAGAGAAAAAATAACGGGAGAGAACTGGCCATAGTCGCGTGGGAGTGCGGTTTTTGACCATTCG
Source organism: Vibrio sp. V04_P4A5T148 (assembly GCF_963875605.1). Classification (NCBI taxonomy): domain Bacteria; kingdom Pseudomonadati; phylum Pseudomonadota; class Gammaproteobacteria; order Vibrionales; family Vibrionaceae; genus Vibrio; species Vibrio sp. V04_P4A5T148. The sequence continues at coordinate 8,646 of NZ_CAWNMS010000044.1, read as the reverse complement.
ACAATCTGATCAACATCGTGGTTAAAATGTTGCATCACATGAGCGCTTAATAATGAAGGCTCGCCGATACCATCTGCAATGAGCAACACGCGCTGGATTAGGCGTAACCCCATGATGGCACCGCTGCCTTGATCGGATATGGGAAACTCACGTCCACCGACCACATGCTGCTGCCCTGCGTGTAAAAATAGGCCACAAGAGCCCGTTCCCGCGATCATAATTGCGCCATCGTCGCCATTATGAGCACCAATACAGGCACCGTAAGCATCTGTGTTGAGCGTTAGTGAAGCAAAAGGATGTGTCTGAGACATAAACGCATGCCATGCGGATTTTTGTTCTGCACCAGCCAGAGCAAGACCCACGTGCATCTGAGCAAAATTCTCTTTCGTCAGCCCGCTTTGGTGCGCCGCTTGAGTAATTGCATCAATGATTGCCTGCATGGCAAGTTCCACACCCAATAAAATATTGGCGCTACCGCTTTTCGCTTCACCTAACAGCGCGCCTTGCTCGTTGCGGATGCGTGCGCGACATGATGTGCCACCTCCATCAATACCGACATAATAAAAAGTCATGATTGCCTCTCTAAGTCTGGTGTTGATAAGTGGCAAAACTGGGTTGTGATGGCCAGCAGATACCAAGCACCATGAGGAATCCATTGCTCAGCCCAACGCCAGTTTTGCATCATGTCATCCTTCTGTTTCGCTGGGTTGAAAGCGATATCTTCTTCATCTTCAAAACCGCCTGTAATGCCATTACACACTCCCCCTTTGGCATTAAAAAAGCCTAGGTGGGGGAGGTAGTCTGGATTGTTGCGACCGTGCCCATCGAGCATGCACATATCGTATGGATTTAATCCGACAATCCAGTTCAATGCGTTTTGTGCAAAGGTGGTTAAAGGGGCATGCAGATCCGCGTTGACGAACGCTTGGGCGCGATAAGCCATACACGCGAGCGATCCTAAACGCGCATTTTCGCCTTGCCACCAGTAGCCGGATTCATTGTCGTGAGCGACAAAAAATGCGCAGCGTTTGTCGCCATTCACAGGTTTTACATATTGGCGTGGGTAGCCAAATGGGTTACTGACTTGATGAGTGATGGTGAGCTCAAAGCGGCAAGCATTCTCAATCACTTGAACGACTGATTGTTTGCGGTGTTCTTCTGTTTCAATCTCGAGATATTCGCACAGTGCAATCACTGGTAGCCCAGCTTCGGCGGCGTGATAATAAGGACGAGTGGCATCACTATTGGCTGCCCAATAATGAGCGATGTTAGTGTCGCTGTGTTGATAAGCGCATAACCTTTGTGCCCAAAGACGACACTCAAGTAGATAATTTGCTTGATGAGTTGAGCGGTAGAGCTCAACCGATGCAAGCAGAGCGCAATAGGCATCAATGATGTTTTCTTGACCATCGTCGAGATAGCGCGTGTTATTTTCTTTTAAATGCCAGTAACCATGCTCCGCCGCTGTTAAATAGTGTTCTGAGGTGAAATCACCGTGAACATCTAAACGTGCTGCCACCGCAAGAGCGGCAATCGCAACACCTCCCCCTTGACGAAATCCGGCTTGATAATCGTCAGACTTGTGGCCAGATTGAGTGGCATAGGCGCAGATCTCTCGCTGCTTAATGTCCTTGCTCCATTTGTCAAAGACCGTTGTATAAAAGAACCCCTCGGAGTTTTGCATGCGGATCAGAAAATCAGCACCAAATAACGCCTCTTCCTTAAGGCGAGTGCGAGAAAATGCAGCAAAACTCGAGTGGTGTTCTAGTTGTGCCAATCCCTTTAGCATATTCCAAACCACCATTGGGGTTTGTTGAGGGTTTAAATAGTTGGCGTAAGAAAGGTGACTCAGATACTTACTGACGTCACCGGAAGCGTCGTACCAGCCACCGTGTACATCGGCAGTGGTTGATGTACCAAGCAGTGGTACGAGCTTATCTTGCTGGTCGAAAATGCCACCACAACGTTGTGATTTGAAGTAGTGCAATACATCAGAAAACGTTTTTTTCATCAGTATCCCTTCACCAATTTCAAAAATAGGGGAGTGGGTATTTTCAAAACGCAGGTAATACTGTCCTGAAGTGGTGTATTGAGAAAAGTCGATCGTATAAAAGCTACCTAAATGCCAATGTGCGACTTTAGCTTGTGGTTCAACAACGAAAGTCGACACCGTTTGATGGCTGTTTGCACAAACAAGCAGGGCGATATCGGAAGAAACACGGAGCGTGTTACTCATTAGTATCGCCTGTTTTGGCCCTTGTGGCTCATAACCAATATGGTTAATCAGTAGCAGCATTAAACATCTCCAAGCCAGATCTTTGATTTCTCGTCAGCACTCAACCCGTCGGGGGCGAGTGCTGACTTTGTTTTATATTTTTACCTAAGGCATTGAAACCGATGAGGTTATGTCAGCGGCTTCAATACATTAAGGTGTGCGTTAGTGATTATTCAAATAAGTAACAACGAACAAAGTGGTTATCAGACAACTGAGTCACCGCTGGAAGTTGTTCACGACATTTGTCACTCGCCTGCATGCATCGACCAGCAAAAGGACAGCCTGTTGATACCGGGGTCCAAAGTGGAATTTCGCCTTTGTTCCCTTTGAGCTTCTCGTGTATCGATTTACTAGGATCGGGTACTGCGGAAACCAATAGTTGAGTATATGGGTGCTGAGGATCGTGAATGATCTCTTCGGTATCGCCCCATTCCACCATATGTCCGACGTACATGACGGCTAAGTCTTCGGCGATGTAGCGTGCGGTGGCGATGTCATGCGTGATATAAAGCAGCGACATCTGCTTTTCAAACTTCATCTCTTCCATCAGGTTGAGAACACCCGCACGAATCGACACATCCAACATGGAGGTTGGTTCATCAGCCAGTACCACTTCGGCACCAACCGCGATATTACGCGCTAAGTTGACACGTTGGCGCTGTCCACCAGACAACTGGTGCGGATATTTCTCGGCTGTTTCTTTTGGTGGAATAAGGCCGACTTGTTCCAGTAAATCGTGAACGCGTTCTTCTAACTCTCTCTTATTACCTGACGTCACTTTTTTATGGATAAGCAGTGGACGAGCAATATGATGAAAAATGGTATGAGTTGGGTTGAGTGAGCCAAACGGATCTTGCCATACCATCTGGACGCCTTCGCGATAGTGCATCAGGTCACTGCGTGAAGTGATGTCTAAAATATCGCGTCCTTTGTATTCAATTACACCGGATGTTGGGGCGTACATTTTGGCAATCATTTTAGCGGTCGTTGATTTGCCAGAGCCTGATTCACCCACGACAGCCAAGCCGCGGCTTTTGAACATTTTGAACGATACGTCGTTGATCGCTCGCATCATAGGTTGTTTTAGGGTGTTACTGTTGATTGGAAAATCTTTAACTAGATTTTTCCCCTCAACCAGTAATTCACCGAAATTTTTGCTCATAATTGTCTCCAGAAATTTTGGTAATACAGCTTGTGCTCTACAGTTTCACTTGAGCAATTGGGTCACCGTAAAGGTGGCAACTGGAGAAGCGTCCAAGCTCTATTTGGCGCAAACTCGTTGGAATTTTGGTGCAAGCTTCATGTACGCGATCGCAACGAGCTTGGAAACGACAACCTTGAGGTATATCCAATAAGTTCAACGGGTTACCTGGTATTCCAGTTAACTTCGTTTTAGGGCCTGTCAGTGGAGGGAAAGAACTACCCAGCCCTTTGGTGTAAGGGTGGAAAGGGCTTTCCAGAATCTGTTTAGAAGGAGCCACTTCAATTAATTCACCGGAATACATGATGCCAATCCGATCGGAGAACTCGACCATCAACGACAAATCATGGGTGATGAACAAGATAGAGAAGCCAAACTCTTCTTTCAGCGCATAGATTTTTTGCAATATTTCACGCTGGACAACCACATCAAGTGCCGTAGTAGGCTCATCCATAATGATCATTTTAGGATTGAGCGCGAGAGCAATTGCAATCACCAAGCGTTGACGCATACCCCCAGAGAATTGGTGTGGGTAATCGTTTAAGCGACTTGGGTGAATATCGACAATTTCTAACAAACCTTCAGCGCGGCGTTTAGCTTGTTCACGAGTCATGTTGGTATGGCGCATGATCACGTCACAAAATTGCTCTTCCATCGTCAATACTGGGTTCAAAGCGTTCATCGCACTTTGAAACACCATCGACATTTGGCTCCAGCGAAAGGATTGCATGCGTTCATCGCTGTATTTAATGATATTTTCACCATTAAAAATTACTTCTCCGCCAGTAATAAACGCGGGCGGCTTATGCAGACGCATCAGTGAAAATGCGATAGTTGATTTACCACAGCCAGATTCACCAGCAAGGCCAAATACTTCGCCAGGTGCAATGTCAAAACTGACGTTGCTGCATGCTCGAACATCACCTGCGTCGGTGATGTAGTCAACGCATAGGTTACGGATTGAAATAAGTGGGTTTGTCATGATTATTTATCTCCGCTCCAAAGTGCATTTTGTGGTGGCAGGTCAGGCTGACGCTCTTTCTTGTCTTGCTCTGCGAGTTTTTTCCAACGCTTCATTCCTTTGTGTGAACGCAGTTGTGGGTTGGCAATTTCATCGACCGCAAAGTTCAGTAAAGCCAAACCAGTAACGAGTAGAGTCAAAGCAATACAAGGAGCAAGCAGTTCCCACCAAGCGCCAATCAGCATAGAAGAGGACGTTTGAACGTTGTACAACATGATGCCCCAACTGATGGTGTTTGGATCGCCAAGACCAAGGAAGGAGATAGTGGCTTCCATCATGATGGCGTACATCACTGAACCGATGAAGCTAGCGCCAACGATGGAGATGAGGTTAGGTAGAATCTCAACGAAAATGATGCGCCATGATGATTCACCCAAGACTTCCGCCGCTCTGACAAATTCTTTTTCACGCAGTGCGAGGGTTTGTGAGCGTACGACCCTAGCGCCCCAAGCCCAGGAGGTGCAGCCAATGATGAGTGCAATGGTTAATGGGCCGGCCTCTCCAATAAATGCCGCGACCACGAATAAAAGAGGATATTGCGGTATCACCAGCATGATATTCATAGCGGCGGTTAGAATGTCATCGACCTTACCGCCAAAGTAACCGGCAGAAACACCAATCACAGTCGCAAGAAAACAGACGGTCATTCCTGCGCCAAAACCCACGGCGAGTGAGACTCGTGCGCCATACACCACTTGTGACCAAACATCGCGTCCCATACGAGAGGTGCCTAGCACATGGTCTTCACCTTTTGAGAGTAGTAAGGTACGGCGGTCAGTTGCCAAGTTTTCAGCAATCCAGCCATTCGGATCTGCTTTAGCGGCTTTGACGACGAACGATGGGTACTCGTGTGGATTTCCGGTACGTTTATCTGGCGCATGTTTGGTGATCAGTGGCGCAGCAAGGGCGATGAATAAAAATAGGCCCAAAATAATGACACCGACCATGGCAACGGTATTGCCGCGAATGAGTTTAATGAGATCTTTCATGATTATTTACCTCCCTTGCGTAGGCGAGGGTCTAGTACGACATAAAGCATGTCCGCCAACAGGTTAAAGAACAGCATAAAGAGCGTCATAATCAGTAGCTGCCCTTGCAGAACTTGGTAATCACGAGCGTTGATCGCATTAAATAAAACACTGCCAAGGCCAGGATAGTTAAAGATAATTTCAATGATGAGCTGGCCACCGATAGCCATACCCAAAGACATTGATAGAGCGGTGACACTTGGCAATAAAGCATTACGAGCGGCGTACTGGAAAACCACGCGGTTTTCGCTGAGCCCTTTCCCTTTCGCCATCGTGATGTAGTCTTCAGCGAGCAGGTTAATCATGTTGTTACGCATGTTGACGAGAAACCCACCGATTTGTACTAGAGATGCACAGACAAGAGGCAAGAAAGCGTGGTAAGCCACATCTTTAATAAATGTCCAACTTGTCCAATCTGGCATCGTACCAGCAGTGTAGGCATAACCCGTAGGGAACCATTGCAAGCCGATAGCAAAAGTAAACATAGCGATCATCGCAATAACCACTTGCGGAACGGCTTGTATAACCAACATCCCTGGGGTAATAAACGTATCGTAACGACTGCCTCGTTTCCATGCGGCAAAAATGCCCAGTAGAGAACCGATTGAGAACGAGATCACAACCGCAGTACCCGCTAGAAATAACGACCAACCAAATGCACTACCCAGTAATTCATTGACACTTAACGGATAGAACTTAATCGACGTGCCTAATTCCCAACTTAGAATGCTTTTTAAATAGGTCAAATACTGTACGGGTAACGGACCATCAACGAAACCGAGAAGCTGTTTCATCGCTTCGATTCGTTCTGGCGTTACTTGCGTTGTTGCGTTTGCGAACATCATGGTCACTGGGTCTCCAGGCATGGCTCGCGGAATAATGAAGTTCAATGTTGCTGCAACCAGCAACGCGATAAAATAAAATGACAAACGTCTTAAAAAATAACCCATAACTCACACCTTACTCACCCAGTTTTATCCTGTACCTGGTTTCAGGTCGCTCCTAGCGAAATTTAGAGCGAAAAATCCCCTAACGACGAGCGTTATACATTTGCTAGGTATTTAGGGGATTTTATTTAGCGGCGCACGAAGTACGCCGCAAGGAATGAACTTCTACTTACTTAACTGGTTTTAGGTCCAGTACGTGTAATAGACGCTCAGGGATACCAGCCCAAATGTTTGGACGACCCTTAGGATTTTCTTCGTTCCACCAGCCGCTAAAGCGTGCTGTGTTGTATTGGTACATGTAAGCACCTGACATTACAGGGATGGTCACTTGGTTTTCAGCAATGATTTTCTGAATTCCGTGAGCGATTTCTAGCTGCTCATTTTTATCCGCTGTTTTGTAGAAGCTGTCTAGCAAAGTATCTAGCTTATCGTTTTTGTAGAAGTGCATAGCAAAACGAGGCATACCTTCACCTTTCTGTAGTGCAGAGTTGTATGCACTGTTCCAGTATAGATGTGGGTCCGCACCGTGGAAGTAGTTGGTGTAAGCGACGTCATAAGTACCTTCAAGCATTGCTTGGTTATAAACCGCAAACTCTGGAGTACGAGCACGTGCTTTGATGCCTACTTCGGCAAGCTGTTCAACGGCAAGTTGTACTGTGTTGTTGAAGTCAGTCCAGCCATTTGGTGATTGAACAAGTAGCTCAAAAGATTTACCTGATGGAGTATCAACAAAACCGTCTTTGTTCACGTCTTTGAAGCCCGCTTTAGCAAGCAGTTTTTTCGCGCCTTCAACGTTGTACGTGTTGTAGCCTTTGTACTTATTGTGGATGTTTTCATCAGACCAAGCTTGGAATGCATAACCTAAGCCTGAAGCGAAGTCATTAACGGTACCGCCGCCATAGAAAGCGATATCGATAATAGTTTGACGGTCAAGAGCCATAGAGAATGCGCGACGGAAATCAACGTTGCTTAGCGCTTCATTTTTTACTGCATCTGGGTTTTTGAAGTTAACCATAAATGCTTGTGTGCCTGATGGCGGATACCAGTAGTGGTGGCTAGGGCTTGCAGCGGCATAAGTACGGTCAATATCCGGAACAAATGAAGAGGTCCAATCGAGTTCAGAGTTAACAATTTTACCTAGCAATTGGTCATTGTTTGCAATTTGAGGTACACGCAAACAGTCAACCTCAAGGTTTGCAGCATCCCAGTAATTCGGGTTACGGCATTGGATGTATAGCTGTGGAGTGAAGGTGTCGATTTCAGTAAACGGACCAGTACCTACAGGGTTCTCGTTGGTGAAAGTCGCTGGATCTTTCACATCTTTCCATACATGCTCAGCAACGATAGGAACTAACGAGATTTCATAAGGTACGTTTGAGTTAGCTTCACTTAAACGGAAACGGATTTGGTAGTCGTTCAGTTTTTCTACGCTCGTTACCCACTTGTTGATACCGCGTTGGTCGAGTTCAGGTTTATTTTTCAATAAGCCATAAGAGAACACGACATCATCCGCTGTAAATGCTTGACCATCTGACCATTTAACACCTTTACGGATATCAAAAGTAACACTCATTAGGTCATCAGACATTTTAAAGCCTTCAGCCAAACGCATAACGGGTGTATTACCATGCATTTCGTTGAAGATGACCAGTGGTTCATAGATGAAATCAGTGGTCGTACGTAGGTTTGTTGCTAGATACGGGTTAAAGTTACGTACCATTGTAGGGTAGAAATCAGGTACGATCGTTAGCTCACTGCGTGCGGCTGCTGGAGCTGAAAGGCTCGCTGCGGCGGCGATTACTGCAGCGGCTAGCGCTGTTTTTTTAATATTGGCAAGCATAGCTGTTCCTTACTATTTGCTTTCATTTCACTAATGGATATGAATGTCATCAATTGATAAACACTCTCCAAGGCCTACCTCATTGCGTGTTAACAAACCGGAGGAGTTGGTCAACATGAGTGGCCTGTAGACCTTTGGCAGGAGTAAGAAGACACCTTGGAGAGAAAATTATCAATTTGAATTCCCGTTAAAAACGTCAATTTGTAGAAAGTGATCGTTATAAACGTCAATTTACCATCTTTGGTTTGATTTTTACTCTCATTTAGGTCAGTGATCTGCCTCTCATACTCAATTCGATTAACTTATAGTTGTAAGCGCTCGCTATCTTTTTATC
>NZ_CAWNMS010000043.1:0-42220 GCF_963875605.1 Vibrio sp. V04_P4A5T148 | reverse complement strand
ATTGAATACATTGATTATAAAAATAAGCTTTAAAATTATTATGTTTATTTTTAAAGTTAAATATCGGCTGAGATATGATAATGAAATTACAAAAAATAGCGTTAGAACTCGCTGCGATTAATTTTAATCGTGACCCATTAAACTTAAATCAATTAATGGAACAGTATCCTATCGCTGATATTGCTCAAGTCTTCGCTGAGCAGTTGGCTAATCAGACCTTGAGCGAAGAGGATGTCTTTGAGCTGGTGCAATTGATGCCAATCGCTCGTCAAGCGGCGCTATTGGGGTATTTTTCTGAGCCTATCAGAGAAAAAGTGGTGGAGAGAATGCCGCTCGAAGCGCTTGCGAAAGTGCTTCAAGTTATGCCCCATGATGAAAGGGCTGACTTATATGCTCACTTGGATGAGACGCGCCAACCGCCGCTACTTGCTCTACTGGATCAACAAGAGCGGCAAGATGTACAACAACTTGCAGCCTACCCTCAAGGCTCGGTCGGCTCTATCATGACGACAGATTATGCGACGTTAAACGCCGATGATGATGTGCAGCAGGCGATTGCGCGTTTACGTGAAATGGCCAACGAGAGGGAAACCATCTATCAAGCGTATGTGATTGATAAACAGAATCGCTTACTTGGTACACTTTCGCTTAAGGATTTAGTGCTGGCACAACCGACCTCGCTTGTCTCTGACATCATGACCAAAGAGACAGTGTTTGTGCGAGCCGATGAAGATCAAGAGTGTGCAGCGCAAGCCATCAGTAAATACGATTTACTTGCGGTGCCTGTTTTTGATGAGCAATTCCGTTTGGTCGGTATTGTGACTTATGACGATGCGATGGACGTGGCCGAGCAGCAAGCGGATATGGATTTTCATAAAGTCGCTGCGGTTGGTTTTACCGGTAACCTTAAAGAAGCCAGCGTATGGCTAATGTACAAGAAACGTGTGTTTTGGCTGGTGTTGTTAGTCTTTGGTAATCTTTTTTCTGGTGCCGGTATTGCGTACTTTGAGGAGACGATTCAAACCTATGTCGCCTTGGTCTTCTTCTTACCACTGTTGATTGATAGCGGCGGTAATGCAGGATCCCAGTCAGCAACGTTGATGGTTCGAGCCTTAGCCACTGGTGAAGTGGTGATGAAAGATTGGCTATCCATGTTGGTGCGAGAGTTAGGGATTGCGGCGTTATTAGGGGCAACAATGGCCATTGCTGTTTCTTTATTGGGTTTTTGGCGAGGCGGCAGTGATATCGCTTTTGTCGTTGCGGTAACGATGCAAATTGTGGTGATTATTGGTTGTGTTGTTGGAATGCTCCTTCCGTTCATTCTGAATAAGTTTAAGCTCGATCCTGCGTCAGCCAGTGCTCCGTTGATCACGACCATTGCGGATTCTATCGGGGTGATCATCTATTTCAGCGTTGCTACCATGGTGTTGGATTTTCCACCAGTGACGTAAGCCACTCATCTGGCAGTGAGATCTACTGGTTGGAGTGTGAAATAAGCCCAACGGTCAAAAGCTTTCTCTATTTTTGGGAAAGCTTTTTTTATGAATAAGGCTCATATGCTCGATTTAATTGGCAGACGAACGATCAGCCGAACTGGCTGGTGGGCTATACTGCACCTCACTGAAATCCATATTGGGGAACAAAAATGCGGCTTCGGAGCGAATTTGCTCGGCGCGGCTTTCGTCACCAATACCTTGGTAAGCCAAGATCAGATTATTGTAAAAAGCAGGACGCGGTTTATGTTTTATGATGGCCAATGACCAGTCGATGTATGGCGTAATCAATTTAGGATCTTGATTATACAGACCAATGTTGAGGTAAGTGCTGTAGACATCCCAATCAAAACGGTCTTTCCAAACCACAGGGTTCGTCACCTTTTGTAGGATATCCGGGTTCTTGGGTTGAGATTTCTCAAATTGGGTAAGCACGTAATTACTGTGCAGTGCGCTGAGCATATAAAAGCCAGTCAAAATCGGCACTACTAAACTCAATACTCGAAACAGGGATTTACTGATAAGGCCAAAAGGGGCCGAACGGTATTTAGCCACGCGTTGATCAACCCAAAAAAGCAGAATAATGAAGGTTATCCAATGAATGGCAGAATGGTAAAATGGGTATTCGAGTTGGCTGTGCAACACGATAGGGATGAAAAGGGCGAACATCGCAAGCCTGGTCCCTTTCTTGGCCGAATACATCCGCATGAGCACGAAAAGCATGGCCAGTGTGATCCCTAGCACAGGTAACAAACCGCCTTCTACCGCCCAGAATAGTAATTCATTATGAGGATGATCCATCGACGCCAACCCCGGTTGGTAGCTCGGGTTTAATTGGTGTTGCCTTGCGGTATAAAGCAAATATTCAGATTCAAACTTGCCATAGCCATAACCCGTGAAGGGTTTTTCTATGACCATATCGATGGTTTGAGGAAAGGTATAACGGCGAGGGCTCTCTAAATCAGCCTTATTCTCTAGAAAATCGCCCGTGCCTTGGGAATAGACAGCGACAAACCCTAAAGCAATACCCAATAGCGTCGCAGCGCTCCATCCCCAAAACCGTTTAGGCGTTGAAAATTTAAATAGGTAAGGCAGAACAAAAAGCGTGCCGAGTACCGCGCCAATCCAGCCAGTGCGCGAGGCTAATATCACCAGCAACGGTGCAGTGAGCAGTGGAGTGACATAAAGTAGGCTCACTTCGCTAACATGCTGATTGTACTTTTTCGGTTGACGAGCCAGTAAATAGCCGGACATAACCAGCCCTGTCGCGAGAAAGCTTGCCATCACATTCGGTTGCTGAAAAATGCCGTAAGGGCGGTTGATGAGGGTGTTGTAGCCAAAAATATTATCGGGTGAAAGCAAAAAGTATTGGTACAGACCAAATAGAGTTTCAATCAATACCGCGAGTACGATAAACCAGAGTAATCGCTGCTTATGTTTGTTACTAAAACGAAATTGTTGCAGCAATACAAAAAAAAGCAGCCCAGTCCATAGTCCTAACATTCGACTCAGCGACGACTCAATTTGAGCATTCGTATAAAGCAGCGGAATCGTCATGATGGTACAACTGATGAAAAGACCGATGGTCAGTTTGGAATAGCGTAACCTACGGTTAGATGCGAGTTGATACAGACCTAATGAGAGCGTAAAACTAAGGGCAAGCCAAGTGGTTGGATTAAAAGATAAAGCTAGACCTGAGCCACCAGGGTTGGGCATAAAAAAATGCATTGCCAGTAAATAGAGAATGCCAATCGAAAGCAAAAAGGGTTTGTTTAAGGGGATGGCGGGTGTTTGTGCTTCAAGTTGTGTACCGCTTAGATGCAATGTTGCCATAGGTCTCGCGTTCCAATTAAAAGAAACCAGCAACCACTTGCTGGTTTCTTTACTTTACCGTTTTTTTCTATTTCAACATAGGCTTAAGAAAGCGTGCTGTGTGTGAACCTTCGATCTGCGCCACATCTTCGGGCGTTCCTTGAGCAATAATTTCGCCGCCGCCTTGTCCACCTTCTGGCCCTAAGTCGATCACCCAGTCTGCGGTTTTAATCACATCTAAGTTGTGTTCAATCACCACCACGGTATTGCCGTGGTCGCGTAGGCGATGCAGTACGGTCAAGAGCTGTTGGATATCATGGAAGTGTAAGCCTGTCGTTGGCTCATCCAAAATGTACAAGGTTTTTCCTGTATCGCGTTTTGATAGTTCACGAGCCAGTTTGACGCGTTGAGCTTCGCCCCCTGACAATGTCGTCGCCGCTTGTCCGAGGCGTATGTAGGATAAACCCACGTCAATCAAAGTCTTGAGTTTGCGAGCGATCATCGGTACGGGCTCAAAAAAAGCGTAAGCATCTTCGACGGTCATCTCCAACACTTCATCAATCGCTTTGCCTTTGTAGCGGACTTCCAATGTTTCACGATTATAGCGTTTGCCCTTACACACATCGCATGGCACGTAAACATCGGGTAAAAAGTGCATTTCAACCTTAATCACACCATCACCTTGGCATGCTTCGCAGCGTCCACCGCGTACGTTAAAGCTAAAACGACCCGGCTTATAGCCTCGAGAGCGAGACTCTTGAGTGCCTGAGAATAGCTCACGGATCGGTGTGAAAATGCCCGTATAGGTGGCCGGGTTTGAGCGGGGAGTTCGGCCTATCGGGCTCTGGTCAATGTCGATGACCTTATCAAAATGCTCTAACCCTTTGATTTTTTGATATGGAGCAGGCGTTGCTGTGGTGGCTCCATTTAAGGCCGTATGAGCAATTTTAAAAAAGGTGTCATTAATTAAGGTTGATTTACCGGAGCCTGAAACTCCGGTTACGCAGCTAAATAAGCCAACAGGAATTGATAAATCAACCGTCTTGAGGTTGTTACCCGACGCGCCGATAAGCTCCACCGTTTTCTTGGGATCTCTCGGGGTACGCACGGTAGGAATCGCAATTTTTTTCGTGCCGCTCAGGTACTGTCCTGTGAGCGAATTAGGGTTGGAAATTATGTCATTCACATTCCCTTCTGCGACGACTTGTCCACCATGCACACCAGCGCCAGGGCCAATATCAATTACATGATCGGCCATACGAATTGCGTCTTCGTCATGCTCTACAACCAATACCGTGTTGCCTAGATCGCGCAAATGCGTGAGCGTTTTTAATAGCCGTTCGTTATCACGCTGGTGGAGCCCAATCGATGGCTCATCTAAGACGTACATTACCCCAACGAGTCCAGCGCCAATTTGGCTCGCTAAGCGAATCCGTTGTGCTTCGCCTCCTGACAGGGTTTCAGCACTCCGAGAAAGGTTGAGATAATTCAACCCCACGTTGACGAGGAAATGCAAACGGTCATTGATCTCTTTCATTACTTTTTCAGCAATTTGTGCTCGTTGGCCTTCTAAATCAAGAGATTGAAAAAATTGCAAGGCATCGGCAATGCTCAGTTCCACCACTTCCGGGAGCGCGGTGTCATTGATAAATACGTTGCGAGCTTCGATGCGTAAACGGGTGCCATTACAACTGGTACAAGGCTTAGTCGAGATGTATTTCACCAAATCTTCACGGACAGAGTTAGATTCTGTATCGCGATAACGCCGTTCAAGTGTATTGAGAATGCCTTCAAACGGATGGCGTTTAACCCGAATATCACCACGATCATTAATGTAGTTAAACTCAATCTCAGTTTTCCCCGAGCCTTTCAAGATGATTTCCTGAACCTTTTTGGGCAGTTTGTTAAATGGGGTATGTAAATCAAAATCATAATGCGCAGCGAGTGACGTGAGCATCTGGAAGTAGTAGTAATTTTTCTGATCCCAGCCACGAATCGCTCCTTGCGCGAGGCTGAGTTGGCTATCTTGGATAACGCGTTCAGGGTCAAAATATTGTTGTACGCCTAAACCATCACAGGTGTGACATGCGCCCGCTGGGTTATTAAATGAGAACAGCCGAGGCTCTAACTCCTGCATACTGTAGCCACAGTGTGGACAAGCAAAATTGGCTGAGAATACAATTTGTTCGCCTTCACCATCCATGTCAGTAACAACGGCAATACCGCCTGACAACTCGAGCGCTGTCTCAAAGGATTCGGCTAGGCGCTGCTGTAGGTCAGGACGAACTTTAAAGCGATCAACCACCACTTCAATGGTGTGCTTTTTGTGCAGTTCAAGGGTTGGTGGATCAGTCAGATCGCACGTTTCACCATCAATTCGGGCACGGATAAAACCTTGCGCGGCCAAGTTTTCCAGCGTTTTAACGTGTTCACCTTTGCGCTCTTTCACAATCGGTGCAAGCAGCATCAGTTTTGAACCTTCAGCTAACTCCAATACCTTATCAACCATCTGGCTGATGGTTTGGGCGCGAAGTGGCACTTTGTGCTCCGGGCAACGAGGCTCACCAACACGAGCATAAAGTAGACGTAAATAGTCGTAGACTTCAGTAATAGTGCCGACTGTCGAACGTGGGTTATGTGATGTTGATTTTTGTTCAATAGATATAGCTGGAGAAAGCCCTTCAATATGGTCTACATCGGGCTTTTCCATTAAAGATAAGAATTGGCGAGCATAGGCAGAAAGAGATTCGACATAGCGGCGTTGGCCCTCTGCGTAGAGTGTATCAAAGGCGAGAGACGACTTCCCCGAGCCTGATAGCCCTGTAATCACCGTTAGTTTATCGCGTGGAATGGTCAGGTTGATATTTTTCAGGTTGTGGGTTCGAGCGCCCCTAACTTCAATTTTGTCCATCATCTAGGCTCTATGTAACACAAGTTAAGCAAGTATTGCATAGTGTGAGTTTTGTGCAAATAGGTACTGGATAAAAAAACAGTAAATAAAAACCACGGAACTTGCCGTGGTTTTTATTGGGGAGGCGCTAGGTTACTAACGCATTAGGTGACTAACGCATTAGGTTACTAACGCATTCGGTTACTTAAGCTTTATGAGTCGAATGTTTATCCAACGCGACTTTTTGTTCGTTCTTTTTGTACATGTTTTCAAAGCAGTAGTTAGTGGCTTCGATATAGCCTTCTACGCTACCACAGTCAAAGCGTTGGCCTTTGAATTTATACGCCAATACACAGCCTGATTGCGCTTGTTTGAGTAGCGCGTCGGTAATTTGAATTTCGCCACCTTTACCCGGCTCTGTTTGCTCAATCAGATCAAAAATATCTGGGGTTAAAATGTAGCGGCCAATGATGGCTAAATTGCTTGGTGCGGTGCCTGGTTCTGGTTTTTCAACCATGTCATCCACTCGGAACAGATCGTCTTTGATCATTTCACCGGAAATAACACCGTATTTATGTGTTTCATTTTCAGGCACTTCTTGAACGGCAACAATTGAGCAGCGGAACTGTTTATACAGAGCGACCATTTGTGCCAAAACCCCTTTTTCTTGATTGACACATAAGTCATCGGCCAGCACCACCGCAAAAGGTTCATCGCCGACTAACTCTCGACCCGTTAAAATAGCATGGCCTAAACCTTTCATTTCACGTTGACGAATGTAGGTGAAGTTGGCGGTATCAATGATTTCACGAATATCAACCAGTAGCTCTTCTTTGTTGGTGCCACTAATTTGATGCTCTAGCTCATAGTTTTTATCGAAGTGATCCATGATCGAGTGTTTTCCACGCCCAGTCACAATACACATCCCGGTCATTCCAGCTTGAATCGCCTCTTCAACACCATATTCGATCAAGGGTTTATTGACGACTGGCATCATCTCTTTAGGCATTGATTTGGTCGCTGGAAGAAAACGTGTACCGTAGCCAGCGGCTGGGAATAGGCATTTTTTGATCATGCTATAACCTTATTTTTATTTGAATTGTTAATTGATGGCGCAACCTTATCATGCTTTATGAAACGCTATCACCACTAAAGCGGTGAACTCAGTTAAATTCTGCGTGAAAGCACATAATTAAGACAGAATATTTTGATTGGCCCACGCAATCGCTTGGACCCTATTTTTGACCGATAGCTTTTTGAATATTTGGTAGAGATGTGATTTGACCGTGAATTCACTGATGAATAAATCTTCCGACATTTGGTTATTCGATGCGCCAGTTTGTAAGCAGCGGAGGATCTGTATTTCGCGGGCGGTTAAGTCTGTAATCACTTGAGCAGTATGGGATTCAAACGCGTAGCGATAGTAGTGCAGTAACTGGCTTACAGCGTGTCTGGGTAGCCAATTTTGTCCGTTAATGATTTCACCAAGCCCAAATGCAATTTTATCTAGGGTGTCATTTTTATAAAATAGCCCCTTTAAATGGCCAAAGGTTAATAAGTCATTCGTGGTTAATCTTTGCAACACATTGATAAGGATCGTTTCATGATGCTGACTGCTTAATGGGCAGTTTCCCAAGCGTTGCTGCAGTAGCGCATAATCGGCATGGTCAATCATCAATATTTTGTGTTTATCTGGACAATACGTTTGGCGCAGGATTTCAGGCTCAATTTTCGGAATGGGCAGTCCAAGCCGATCGGTTAAATGGTCAATATAAGGGTGTTCTTGTTCTTTATCTAAACAGAGAAAGTAAATGGTGCGGGTATAGTTTGCTTTTCTCATGGTCACTTCCTTTTGACGAGAATGTTAGACAACTGTCTAGAAAATGACGGAAATTAGGTTATAAAGCCAACGAGATAAATAAAATTGCGCTTAGTTTCATATAGTAAGGTAACTGAGTGTTTTGTCATCCTTAAATTAGAGGTAGTGGTTCTAAAAAATAGGAAATTGAGCAAGATTGTGAGATGAATTTTGACAACTATTTCTGTGAAGATTTGTGCCTCGCATAAAGCGTGGTATCCTAGTCAGCTATTTAAAGAACACTCATGATGGAAGACGGAGCAAAACATGGCAAGCCGTGGAGTAAATAAAGTTATTTTAGTGGGTAACCTAGGTAACGACCCAGAAATTCGTTATATGCCTGGTGGCGCTGCTGTGGCAAATATCACCATTGCAACGTCAGATTCATGGCGTGATAAAGCAACTGGCGAGCAACGCGAAAAAACCGAATGGCACCGTGTTGCGCTGTTTGGCAAATTAGCCGAAGTGGCTGGTGAATACTTACGTAAAGGTTCACAAGTGTACATTGAAGGTCAGCTACAAACTCGTAAGTGGCAAGATCAAAGCGGACAAGATCGTTATACCACCGAAGTTGTCGTACAAGGTTTTAATGGTGTGATGCAAATGTTGGGTGGCCGTGCTCAAGGTGGTGCTCCAGCGCAAGGTGGAATGCCACAACAACAGCAACAAGGTGGCGGATGGGGGCAACCTCAGCAACCTGCGATGCAAAAGCAACCACAGCAACAGCAGTCAGCTCCTCAACAGGCTCAACCTCAGTATAATGAACCACCAATGGATTTTGATGACGACATCCCATTCTAAACGTTCTAATGTCGAAAAAAGCCGCGAAAACCGCGGCTTTTTTATATAGTTATCACTATTAGCATTTTCTTATTTGTCAGCACAGCTTAGTGATCGACAAAGTTTACGTTGAAAAGGAATTCAGCATTCATGCGGTATACACCAACACTGAAACTGAGTACTCGGTTAGTAGCTTTTGTTACGCTCATCGTAACCAGTGCAATGTTCATTTTGTTTATTGGTGGAACTTTGTCTTTTCAACGGCTTGGACAAGAATATCTCAATCACTACCTAGCAGGAATTGTGGAGGTAGTCGATAAAGAGATAGAAGATCCTGATGCCGCTTATTCATTGCAACGTTGGATGCCAAAAATGTTGCAAGCCAGTAGCATTGTTGAAATGCAGCTCTCTTCACCAGCTGGCGTTATTTACCGTTTTAAAGATACCTCGTCCAAAGTCGACCCTGCCCGTTTGTACCATATTGATATTATCCTTGAACGTAATCCAGGCTACAGCATCAGCTTTAAAGCCGTTCCGCCCTATCTCAGTTATAGCTACTCATTGGGTGCCATGTGGTCTATTACGTTGGCAGTTGGTCTCATCGTGTTTTGTTTGATTCGTGGGGTAAAGTGGCTTAAAGAGCAATTGCTTGGATCTGAATTGTTGGAGGAGCGAGGGCGAATGATTCTCGCCGGTCGAGTGGAGCAGTACGCCAAAGGTGATCACCGCGAGTGGCCTTATACGGCGAGCGAGGCGCTTGATGTCCTGATTGATGAACTGCAAGATGCTCGTCAAGAGCGTAGCCGCTTTGATACTTTTATCCGGACCCAAACCTTCTTAGATAAGTTGACGGGTACGGCCAACCGTGTCCTTTTTGATAGCAAATTGGAATCAGCCTTGTTAGAGAATGGCGCGCGTGGTGGCGTTTTGTTAGTGCGTATCGATGATTGGGATTCTCTGTGCGAAGAAAATGATAAAAAAGCAGCGGATGATCTCGTTGTGGAAGTCGGGGAGAACATCTCTAACGTCATACAGCGTTACCCGGATGTTATTTTATCTCGCTATTACGATACCGATTTTGCCATTTTTGTGCCGCACCAAGGGGTAAAAGAGGTCGCTTCTATTGCTACACAATGTTTGAAGCTTTTAGCGCGCATATCGCCTCCAGAGCCGCTCGATAAAGAAAACTGGTGCCATATAGGTATCAGTATGTACAGCGAAGGCGAGCGGCGTGGTCGAGTGTTGGATGAGGCAGAAACGGCCTTAAAAAGTGCTCAGTTACAGCGAGTGAATACGTGGAGCCGCTTTAAAAAGAGTACTTTTTTCCAAGAGGAACGCGGCAGTGTGCGTTGGCGAACTTTGTTTGATCAGGTGCTGACGCCTGAGAAAATAATTTTATTCCGTCAACCTTGCTATTTGCTTGAAAAGACGAATGATTTAGTATGGCTGCACGATGAGTTGTTTGCGCGTATTGATGATCCAGAACAAGGTGTCATAAAAGCCTCTCGCTTTCATTCTGCTTTAGAAACTGTAGGTTATGAAATGGTGATGGATCGAGCCGTGTTGCTGCAGGTGGTTCGTTTGCTCAAACGCTCTGAAGTTAAGGTCAATGTGTCAGTGAACTTGCATGTCGTCCCATTCGCCGATAAGTCGTATTTTAAGTGGTTTCGACATGAATTGCTGCAACTGACCTCGAGTAGCAGAGTACTGCTATCCTTTGAGTTTCCAGAGGGGCGATTAGTACAGCATCTCGATTATATGCGCCCCGTTATTAAGATGATCTCCGGCCTCGGTGCTAAGGTAATCGTAGGGCAGGCTGGCAGAACGATTGTCAGCACTCACTACATAAAAGATCTTAAGATTGATTTCCTTAAGTTACACCGCAGTTTGATGAAGAAAATAGACCAACGGCATGAAAATCAGCTGTTTGTTCGTAGCATGATCGGTGCTTGTGGCGGTACTCAGACTCAAGTTATTGCGGTCGGTGTCGAAACAGAGCAAGAGTGGCAAACGCTAAAAAACCTAGGCATTCATGGTGGGCAAGGCCGACTGTTTGAAGAAGAACAGCCTTTGTTACCTGAGAAAATAATTAGCCCTAGCGTGACCTTAGGGCGAAGAAATCGTTGGCGTAAAAAATAAAAGCGAACCTATATGAATCTTCAGTCACTGATTGATAAATTAAAACCATCTAAAGCGACGTTGCGGCAATTGTTCGTTGTCGTAAGACCTGATGCTCTCTATTTCTCGGCTTTGGATGATGCGACTTTGCCGACAGAGATCCCGCTTGATGGTGCAACGTGGCAACAGGTACTCTTTCACGCACTCAAACCGCTCAACATCAAGGGCACGGTAATTAACCTTGTCCTCCATGCTCATTTTTATCAAACTTATCAAATAGAAAAACCGCAGTTACCCAAAGAAGAGTGGTCAGTCGCCCTGCCATTTTTATTGAAAGATCTGGTGACAGAGAAAGTCACTGACATCATCGCTGATGCTTTTCCGTTACCCGCAGATAATAAAATTCAAGCCTACGTGGTCTCAAAACGCACGGTATTGGAAGTGGCGTCGCAACTGAGTGCGATGGGTTTAGAGTTAGGCAAAGTAATTCCCGAAGATGAAGTGTGGGCGAGGAGTGCCGGTGATCTTGAGCATTTTTTGCTGTTACAGCGCAGTAAAAACAGCAGTTTTAAGTTTGACGCATTTGTGGACCAAAAATGCTGTTTTCAACGAACGATGAGAGGTGTTGTCTCTCCCATTACTGGCGTCGCCAGCTCGGTTTTACAGCTCGATGGTTTAGCGTTAGAACTGCAACGTTCGATTGATTACCTTTCCTCGCAGCTTAAAGGTGCCTCATTACATCAGCTAAAAGTGCTGTGTGATGAAGAAGCGCAGCAAGAGTTGGTTGATGCATTAAATGAACGCCTAAATGTCAAAGTTTCCCTGCTTGATGAGCGGTTACCGAGTTCGGCGCATCTGCTGGTGGAGCAAGTGACTCGCATTGACGATTCAATGCTCAACTTATACCCGGCGCATCTTAAGCCGAAGAAAGAGTATTTTTCACTCTCCATGGTCTGCGCGATTTGGGGCATTGTCGCTTTAGTGATGCTATTAGCCTATGCCAGTTATCAATGGCAAAATAGTCAATTGCAACAGCAGCTACAAGCTAAACAGGCGCAAAATAAAGTCCTTGCTGCTGAATTAGAAACGACCAAACAGAAAGTTGATAAGCATAAGCCATCGGTTGAAAAAATAGCGGCGATTGAGCGTTTGAAGCAGCAAATTAAGGGCAAACAAGCCACATTGGATTCGATTAATGAGTTTGACCAATCACAACAGGTCGGTTACTCAGGAGTCATGCGTTCGCTCGCCACACTCAGCCGTGATGATATTTCATTAACGACCATTACCATCCATCATGAGCAGCTCGATTTGCAAGGCTTGGCTAGAGAGGCGAAAGATATTCCAAACTGGTTAAGTCAGTTTAAAAGCGAACTGAACCTAGTGGGACGTAGTTTTGAAAAGTTAAAAATTGCGCGCAATGAGCAAGGCATTCTCATCTTTGATCTTAAAACTAAAGCGGAGGATAGCCAATGAATTGGCAGAGCATCAGCAACAAATTCTTAGCCATCAGTTCGCGTGAAAAAATGTTGATCGCCCTGTGTGGCTTAGTGGTGATTACACTGCTCTTGTTTAGCTTGTTACTTGAACCCGCGATGAAATCGGTGGCGGCTAATCGGTTACAGCTTCAGTCTGTTGAGCAGATGAACCAGCGAATGCAAGGTGAAATTCTGTTATTGACTGCTAAACTTAATAAAGATCCGAATCAAGAGATCAATCTAGAATTCAAACAGTTAATGGCGCAGAGCCAAACTCTCTCGCTTGAGCTGGCAGCATTGGTTGATTCACTGATTACACCCGCGAAGATGGCGCAATTGCTTGAAAGTGTGTTGGCAACCAGCCCAGAGTTGACGTTGGTCTCCATGGAGTCATTAGCAGCAGAGCCGATTGCAAATAACAACCAATCATCTGAATATTCAGGCTATTATGTTCATCCTGTGAGATTGGAGTTCACCGGTAATTACTTCGCGATATTGAATTATTTGACCAATTTAGAAAGTTTACCGATGAAGTATTATTGGCGTCATTTCCAATACAAGGTAGAAAATTACCCCCAAGCCAGAGTCATTATGGAAGTGTACACATTAGGCATTAGACAGGAGTTTATTGGTGGTTAGATCCGTTTTTTCACTGCTGTTGATGTGTGTTGTATGCAGTAGTTGGGCAGCGCAAGATCCTACCGCGCCATTAGGTTGGGCGAGTGAGAGCGCATCACCTGTCAATAAGATAGAGAGTTACCCGCTACCTAGGTTGCAAAGTATTGTATGCCAACAAACCATACCTTGTGTGGCAGTGCTTAACGATCAAGTGGTTGGCATCGGAGAGTCGCTATTTGGCTACACAGTAGAAGCCATTGAACCACAGCAAGTGACCCTTTCTCGCAGAGGAAAGATGTGGGATTTAGGCCTCTTTTCTCTGGACATCAAGCAGTAAGGTATAGAAATCGTATGCGTAAAATCGTATTAGGCGTAGTCATCGTATCCTTAATGGGCTGTTCTATGGGACATCGTGATCCAGTTGAGATGAAACAGTCTTTGAATCAGGCGATTAATGAAGCCAACAGCCGAAATCTAGCCGTTCTACCGGCCTCCGTAGAAGCTGACTTGATGCCTGACATTGAGGGAATCACAGCGCGCAGTCAAGAAACGGTTAAACGCTTTCGTATCCAAGCTGATAATGTGGATGCAAGGGTATTTTTTGCCAGTTTAGTGAAAGGAACTGAGTTTAGTGCCGCCATCCACCCTGAAGTTACTGGAAGTGTAACGGTAAATCTAACCGACGTGACTTTGGATGATGTATTGGCCGTCGTTCGTGACATGTATGGCTATGAAATTATCAAAAAGGGTAAAGTGATTCAGGTTTACCCGTCAGGCCTGCGTACTGTGACTATCCCGGTCGATTATTTACAACTTAAACGTACGGGCCGTTCTTTAACTTCCATCACCACCGGTACGATCACTAATACGGATACCGGTTCTAGTTCTTCGAGTAGTTCTAGCTCAAATTCCAGTTCTAATTCCAATTCGAGGAACTCATCCAGTAATTCTAAAGGTGGAACGGAAATTGAAACCACCAGTGAAAGCGATTTCTGGCCGCAGCTTGAAAAAGCCGTTGCACAGCTGATTGGCTCGGGCAAAGGTCAAGGCGTTGTTGTCACGCCACAAGCGAGCGTAATCACTGTTCGAGCCTACCCAGATGAAATACGTGAAGTGCGAGAGTTTCTAGGCATTTCTCAGCAACGTCTGCAGCGACAAGTGATCCTTGAAGCGAAAATTTTAGAAGTCACCTTGAGTGACGGTTACCAGCAAGGGATCAATTGGTCAAATATGTCCTTTGGCAATGGTGATGTTGTGATTAATAAGGTCGGTAGTGCGGCTTCGTTACTGCCGGGGATGGATGCGATTGGCACTCTGCTGCAAGGCCAAACCAATGTCACCATTTCAGATGGTAGTTTTGAAGCGGTGCTTAATTTTATGGGAACTCAAGGGGATTTGAATGTCCTATCCAGCCCAAGAGTTACCGCTGCTAACAACCAAAAAGCGGTGATCAAAGTCGGCACTGATGAATACTATGTCACTGACGTAACGGGTGTGGTTGGTAATGGCGATAACTCCAATGTTGCACCAGATATCCAACTCACGCCATTTTTCTCGGGTATCTCGCTTGACGTGACGCCACAAATTGATGACCAAGGCAATGTGCTATTGCACGTGCACCCCGCTGTGATTGAAGTCGACGAGCAGACGAAACAAATTGAATATGCAGGCAACCAAATTGTGTTGCCATTAGCGCGCAGTACGATCCGCGAATCAGACTCGGTAATCCGCGCACAAGATGGTGACGTGGTGGTGATTGGTGGATTAATGAAATCCAACACCTCCAATCAAGTATCTAAAGTCCCTTTTTTGGGGGATTTACCCGGTTTAGGGTATCTGTTTCGTAACACCTCTGAGCTGACTGAGAAGACCGAATTGGTGATTTTGCTGAAACCAACGGTTGTGGGTGTTAATACGTGGCAAAAAGAGCTCGAACGCTCGCGTGAACTACTACAGGAGTGGTTCCCAGACGAAGAATAAACATCATGTATCTTGAGCACTTTGGTTTTGAGCAACTGCCTTTTCATCTCACGCCTAATACATCACTGTTTTTAGGCTTAGCGCCACATTACGAGGCGATTCAGACAGTGAGTGCCGCCATTGATTTAGGCGAAGGGGTGATCAAGATAACCGGAGAAGTCGGAACCGGAAAAACCATGGTGTGTCGTATGTTGATCAATCATTTACATGATCATATTGCACTGATTTATTTACCCAACCCAGCGCTTAATGGTCGAGAACTTCGCCAAGCTGTCGCCAGCGAACTAGGCCTTAGTAAGCAAGATGATGCGGATATTGTTGATCGTATTCAGCAACAATTGATTGTGCTAAAGCAGCAGGGGAAACGAGTAGTCGCGATTGTTGATGAAGCACAAGCGTTACCAGACGATGCATTAGAAGTGCTGCGTTTATTCGGCAATTTAGAAACAGAATACACAAAGTTGTTGCAACTGGTGTTGATCGGCCAACCAGAGCTCGATGAGCGTTTAGCGCAGCACCATCTGCGCCAATTTCGCCAACGAATTACTTTTAGCGCTTATCTGCGGCCGCTCTCTTTAGATGAAACAGTCGCTTATATCGAGAGCCGCTTGAGCAAAGCCGGAGGCAATGCGCAACTGTTTAATCTTGAACAGAAAAAAGCGTTGTGGCGAGCCAGTTATGGTATCCCTCGTTTGATTAACCAAGTGTGTCACAAAGCTCTGTTACTGGCTTTTACGCAAAACGACAGCACGATTCGCAATCAGCACCTATTTACAGCGATTCACGATACGTTTGATACCTGTAAGCCTAAGTTTAAACGCCCTTTTATGTGGGGATGGAGTCAATCATGAGTGCGATGAACGATGCACTATCAAAACTGGCACAAGCGCAACGCCAATCGGTGGTGAACTTGCAACCAGCGCAAGTTGCGAAAGTAAAACGCAGCCGCGCTTGGTTGTGGATGGTAGCCGGGTTTGCTGCCAGCTTAGCGGTCGGTGGATGGGCGGTGTCACAGCAGCAAGCTACGGTTAACCAAGCTGCGGTTGACCAAACTATGGTCAGCCAAACAGTGGTCAGTCAGACACTGGTCAATCAAGCGATAGTGAATGAACCTGAGAGCCTGTTGTTAGAGGTTGATGAGCGAAGCTCTTCGCCTGCGCTTGTTTCTCCGACCACCAAAATTGTTCCGGTTCACCGTCCCGTTTACCAAACTGCCGTTGTTGCAGTAGACAAAAAAACGTCAAATTCAGCAACGCCCACAGTGGCGGTTAAACAGGATTCGGCCTTAGCCAATCAACAGCCGTTGCATTCTAACCGTGTGGTCGCGCTCGGTGCTGAAAGTGACCAAGAAATCTCAAGTGTTTTGATTGAACAAGTGGATTTGACGCCAGAGCAACTGGCGGTAAAAGCAATGAGCCGCGCTGATAAAGCCGTGGACAGCAATGAGCTCAAAGAGGCACTGGATGCGTACAGTGAAGTGCTACGCTTTACCCCAGAAAATGAACTCGCCCGTCAAAAATTATCCGCGCTCTATTACGGCAAAGGTGATGCGCGCAAAGCTTTTGAAATTTTACAAAGCGGTATAAAGCTCAATCATAACGGAGAAAGTTTGCGGATCGCGTTAGCTAAATTGCTGATTAAAGAGAAGCAGAGTGAAGCGGCGTTAACCCCTCTAGTTCATTTACCTGACAATGCTTCGATCGATTATCTCTCGCTAAGGGCTGCCTTGGCACAAAAAGCCAAGCAAGATTCACTCGCATTAGAAAGCTATCAACGCTTAGTCAAGCTTGATGCTGAGAACGCACGCTGGTGGTTAGGGCTTGCGATAGCACAAGAGCGTACGATGGATTTTCAGGCGGCCAAATATACCTACCAACAAGCGCTTGCGAAAGTTGGCCTCTCGAGCCAGTCACAACTGTTTATTCGTGATCGCCTAGTCGTACTAAGCAGTTTAGAGGAGAGTACGAGTGCAAATTAAGCTACGAAAACGCTTAGGTGATCTGCTGGTTGAAGAAGGGATCATCACTGAAAATCAAGTTGAACAAGCGCTCGCTGCGCAAAAACGCAGTGGACGTAAACTGGGTGACACGCTGATCGAACTCGGCTTTTTGTCAGAGCAGCAGATGCTGAGCTTCTTATCGCAGCAACTTTCGCTGCCGCTGATCGATCTCAGCCGAGCCAATGTCGATATTGATGCAGTGCAGATCCTCCCGGAAGTACATGCACGCCGTTTACGCGCCTTAATCATTGGCAAAAATGGCGACACGCTGCGCATCGCAATGAGTGATCCGGCGGATCTGTTTGCTCAAGAATCACTGCTTACGCAATTGCCTCAATACAGCTTTGAATTTGTTATTGCTCCAGAAAAACAATTGGTTGAAGGGTTTGATCGTTACTATCGCCGCACCAAAGAGATTGCGTCCTTTGCCGAGCAGCTACAACTGGAACACCAAGGCAATACCGCCTTTGATTTCGATATCGGTGATGATGACAGTGATGAAGTGACCGTTGTTAAGCTCATCAACTCTCTATTTGAAGATGCGATTCAGGTCGGGGCGTCTGATATTCATATCGAACCTGATGCTAACGTATTGCGTTTACGCCAGCGGATTGATGGGGTATTACACGAAACCCTACTCAATGAAACCAACATCGCTTCGGCTTTAGTGCTGCGTTTAAAATTGATGGCCAATCTTGATATCTCAGAAAAACGCCTCCCACAAGATGGCCGTTTTAATATCCGAGCCAAAGGCCAATCGGTCGATATTCGTATGTCGACCATGCCAGTACAATACGGTGAGTCGGTGGTGATGCGTTTGCTCAACCAATCATCCGGAGTTCGTAAACTGGAAGAGTCAGGTATTCCCGATGATATTTTACAGCGTTTACGTCATCAACTTAAACGTCCACACGGCATGATCTTAGTGACCGGCCCAACCGGCTCAGGGAAAACGACGACGCTGTACGGCGCGTTATCAGAGCTCAATGTTCCCGGTAAAAAAATCATTACCGCAGAAGATCCGGTTGAGTACCGATTGCCACGCATCAGCCAAGTGCAGATCAACCCTAAAATTGACCTTGATTTTTCAACGGTGCTGAGAACCTTTTTGCGTCAAGACCCGGACATTATTCTAGTCGGGGAGATGCGCGATCAAGAAACGGTTGAAATTGGTTTGCGCGCGGCCCTAACTGGCCACTTAGTGTTGAGCACCTTACACACCAATGATGCGGTTGATAGCGCCTTGCGCATGATGGACATGGGCGCGCCGGGTTATTTAGTGGCCAGCGCCGTGCGGGCGGTGGTTGCCCAACGTTTAGTGCGTAAAGTTTGCCCCGATTGTAAAGCGGTTGATGAGGTTGATGAAGCCCGTAAACAGTGGCTGACGGTGCGTTTCCCAAATCAAGTTGAAGCGGCTTTTACGCGTGGGCGTGGGTGCCAGAACTGCAATTTGACGGGGTACCGTGGGCGAATTGGGGTTTTTGAAATGCTCGAACTTGAACATGAAATGATGGATGCGCTGCGCGCCAACGATGCGGTTAGTTTTGCGCAAGCCGCTCGTCAGTCGAAGCAGTACAAACCGCTGCTAGCTTCGGCGATGGAGTTGGCGCTACAAGGGGTTGTCAGTTTAGATGAAGTGATGAGCTTAGGTGAAGGTGATTCATCCGGCATCATTCAAGCCATCTATCTATAGTTAAGGTTACTCATGCCAACGTATCGTTATCAGGGTCGAAATTTAGATGGTAGCAAAACCTCGGGGCATGTTGATGCGCCGACGGAAGAGCTCGCGGCGGAAGCGCTATTTAACAAAGGCGTGATTCCGACCTTAATTTCGTCAGACCAAGGGGCTGATTTTTCGATTGATTGGAAATCGCTGTTTACCCCAAGTGTGCCACTTGAGGTGTTGGTGATCTTCTGTCGTCAGCTTTACAGCTTGACCAAGGCGGGTGTGCCGCTGCTGCGCTCGATGAAAGGACTTATCCAAAATTGTGCTAATAAACAGCTTAAAGAAGCATTGGAAGCGGTTAGTAATGAGCTAACCAACGGGCGCAGTTTATCGAGCTCAATGCAGATGTACCCGAAAGTCTTTAGCCCGTTGTTTGTGTCGATGATCCACGTCGGTGAGAACACAGGGCGGCTTGATGAAGCCTTGCTGCAATTGTCTCATTACTACGAGCAAGAAGTCGAAACTCGTAAACGGATTAAAACGGCGATGCGTTATCCGAGTTTTGTCATCAGCTTTATTTTGGTCGCGATGTTCATTCTCAACGTTAAAGTGATCCCACAATTTACTAGCATGTTTAGCCGTTTCGGGGTTGATTTACCGCTGCCAACTCGCATTTTAATTGGTATGTCAGATTTCTTTGTCAACTACTGGCCGATGATGATAGGCGTATTGCTTGGGTGTTTATTTGCTTTCAGAGCTTGGTTGAGCACAGCCGCAGGGCGTCAAAAGTGGGATAAGTTTCGCTTAAGAATGCCTATTGTCGGCGGCATAGTGAACCGAGCGCAATTGGCGCGTTTTTCTCGAACTTTTGCCTTGATGTTGAAAGCGGGGGTGCCGTTAAACCAATCGATAGCATTATCTGCCGAAGCGTTGGATAACAAATTTCTAGAATCTCGCCTGTTAGAAATGAAAGCTGCCATTGAAGCGGGAACAAGCGTATCCACCACCGCGGTAAACGCCAATATTTTTACGCCATTAGTTATTCAGATGATTTCGGTGGGTGAAGAGACAGGGCGCATTGATGAGTTGCTACTTGAAGTCGCGGACTTCTATGATAGAGAGGTGGATTACGATCTCAAAACCCTCACCGCGCGCATAGAGCCGATTTTATTGGTGATTGTCGCCGCTATGGTGTTGGTGCTGGCACTTGGCATCTTTTTGCCAATGTGGGGAATGCTCGACGCGATCAAAGGATAAAGGTTGTCAGATGAAAACGGCGATAGAGCGTTCTCAGTTCGTAATTTGGGGGTTGATTGTCTTTGTTCTTTTGATGGCTTTGCTATCAGCATGGCAGTCGATAGAAAAAGAAGCCAATCAAACCGCATTAGCGATGGCGAGCAGTAAAATCGTAGAAAGTGCCAATTTTTATAAGCAAGATTGGTTATTAAAGGGGCGGCCCTCAACTTTAATCGCGAATGGTCGATTACTCAATATGAGCGCAACGGGCTGGGTATTACCATTGGCTGAGAATGAATCAAGTATAGATTGTCGTTATTGGTTAAGCCTGCTATACCCAGATGAACAACTGCTTGAAAGCAAAGTGATTTCAATTGAATCGGCACATCAAGCAAATCAGTATCAATGTCGCTATGTTTACAGCCAAAAACAGGTGATAACCATTGAACTTTTAAGGGATAAGTTTACAGTAAGCGTCGATTTTTCAGCATGAGTTTTCGACATAAACAGTGAAATGGGCACTCGCCCCGTAGCGATGCGAGAACAAGTGCGTATAATACACGGTAATAACAAAGAGATAGGTAGAGCATGGATAACAAACAAACGGGCTTTTCCTTAGTTGAATTAGTCGTAGTGATTGTGGTTGTCGGCTTATTGGCCGTTGCAGCGCTACCCCGCTTTTTAGATGTCACCGATGAAGCGAAAAAAGCCAGCATCGAAGGGGTTGCCGGTGGTTTTGCTACTGGTGTTCTATCGGCGCGTGCTCAGTGGGAAGCTCAGGCAAGAACCTCTGTGACTTTGGGCTCGGAAAAACAAAACACCGTCAACTATGATGGTGTCAATTTCTGGCTGACTCGCTCTACAGATAGCAGCGGGGCCGCAACAGGTTTTAGGGACGGTTATCCATTGGCGCTCAATACCGATAATACCAGTTATCCAGCGGCTATTACGGATCAGTCATGTATTGATTTAATGGATAATTTGCTGCAAAACCCACCAAAAGTTGACACAGTCGCTAATGCAGCCAATAACGCTAATGTAAAATATTCAGCACAAGCCGATGACGGTCAAGCCACTTGTACTTATGTGCAAAAAGAGGGTGGAACCGCGCACCAGTTTGTGTATGAGATAAAAACTGGTCGTGTGACCGTCACTTTGCAGTAAGTCTGCGCATTGATTAAAACATAGAGAGAAAGTAACTATGAAAAGACAAAACGGTTTCACCCTAATCGAACTTGTGGTTGTGATTGTCATTCTCGGCATTCTCGCCGTCACCGCTGCGCCACGTTTTTTGAATTTTCAGGGAGATGCTCGTAAAGCGTCCTTGCAAGGATTGAAGGGCGCTATTGATGGTGCTGCGGGTATTGTTTATGGTAAAGCAGCATTGACAGGTAAGGAAACTGAACCGTCAGGAGAAGAGGTTGATGGTATTAGTTTGGTTTATGGTTATCCTGCTGCTACTTCGGCAGGTATTGGTAAAGCAGTTATTGGCCTTGAGTCAGACTGGGAGGCTCACTTGCCAACTCCCGCAACTGATCCTCTATCAATACATTATTCATTCAAAGGTAACACTAAATGGGGAACAACTAGCGCTGCCTGCAATGTAATCTACACAGAAGCGACTTCATCAGCGGCTCCGAGTACCCAAGTATTCTCTGGTTGCTAAGTAATAGAGAATATGCGGTTTATGAGTAGATAAGACAGGTGACCGTTTAAGTCACTTGTCTTTATTAGTGTTATTTATAATGGAATTTCGTTTTCCGTAAGATTCCAACTCCGTGAGGCAGCGATGCGCCAATCCATTGGTCGAACATTGGGCTTTACCTTAATCGAGCTGATCGTCATTATTCTCTTGCTCGGTAT
Source organism: Vibrio sp. V04_P4A5T148 (assembly GCF_963875605.1). Lineage (NCBI taxonomy): Bacteria > Pseudomonadati > Pseudomonadota > Gammaproteobacteria > Vibrionales > Vibrionaceae > Vibrio > Vibrio sp. V04_P4A5T148. The sequence continues at coordinate 20,429 of NZ_CAWNMS010000043.1, read as the reverse complement.
TCTATCTGCTTATGCCGCCAGTCGTTATTCTGGAACGTCTGGCTTTTCAAGCGTGACTACACAAAGCGAAGTGTTAGCCTCACTGCGTTTAACCCAAAACCGCGCCATGCAGCGCACCGGCCTCTGTAATCGCTGGTTGGTCAGCAATAATCAAGCACAGCAAGTATCTCCTTCCGTTTCTGCTGGTGCTTGCACCACTTCACTACCAAGTACGCTGGCAGACAGCAGTTTTGTCGATGCTGCGGCGAACGATATCACCCTGACGTTAACCAATAACGATGGCAGCTATTTTTTAGATTTTGATAGTTTAGGTCGCGCCGCGCAGTGCTTAACGGCAAACTGCACCGTTACCTTAAATAATCTGCAATCGGGTGAATCTCGCCAAGTGTGCATCAATAGCGAGGGGTACATTTATGCGTGTTAACGCGCCGCGCGGGTTTACTCTCATTGAGATGATCATCGTTATCACGGTAACGGCAATAGCCATGACAGGCATCACGGCCGCGCTTTATCCTCGCTCGCAACAAAGCGCTGAACAGGTGCTAGCAGTAAAAGCCGCCGAGTTAGGCCGCGCGGTAATGGATGAAGTAATGGGCCGAGCCTTTGACGAAAAATCCGGCCCCAATGGCGGATTGCCTGAGTGTGTATTAGTGACAACATCAGGACGAACAATGTGTACGTCCATTGCGCAACTTGGTCCCGAATCTAGTGAAACCAATAATACTTTGTACAATGATGTGGATGATTTCCATGGCCTAACGGGATCGGTTAAAGACGTATTAGGCATTGATATCAGTGCTGATTACCAACGTTATAACGTTGAGATTCAAGTATTTTATGAGCAAGATAGTGGTGGGCAACTCAGCGGAGTGAATGCTAACCAACTGACTCACTATAAACGGGTTTCTGTGGTGATCATTGACCCGAAGGGCAACCGCTACCCGTTTGCGGCGATTAAGGGCAATTTCTGATGCGTGGTTTTACCCTGATTGAAATGGTGATTGCGATTATTCTGTTGTCGGTGGTCGGGCTATTTTTAGGCTCTGTGATCCGCCAAAGTATGGGTATTTATGTTGATACCACCGCTCGCGAAGCTTTGATCCAACAAGGGCGCTTTGTTACTGAACGGTTGAGCCGAGAACTGCGTGAAGCGGTGCCAAACAGCGTGTTGGTGGAAAATGGTTGCATTGAGTTTTTACCGATTACTGACAGCGCGATCTACAGCGAGCTGCCAAGCGTTCAATCGCCTTCGGCTGCGGTGCGTTTATTGCCGATCGACAAAAAGGTACTTAATGGCGATCGTCTGGTCGTGTTCCCAACCAACGCCGCTTCGCTACGCCAAACGCCAAGTGCCAGCGGGCAAACAGCCCAAGTGAATGCGGATGTGGATTTTACGCCACCCAACAACACAAGCATGGTCGATGTTACCTTGACACAACCGACTGGGTTTGTAATTCAATCGCCAGCTAAGCGAGTCTATTTTTATCGCACGCCAGTGGCTTTTTGTTATCAGAACAGTCGTATTTATCGTTACGCGGATTACACGCTTAATCGCAGTGCGCTCAGCCCTGCACAGCTTGGTACTCCAGTATTGATGGCTGAAAACATTAGCCAAGCCAACTTTCACGTCACGCAGCCAGAGCTACAACGCAACGGCTTAGTGAAAATTGAACTGACATTTTCCGACCGCGGCGAGGAGGTAAAGTTTGACCATGATGCGCTTATCTACAACACGCCGTAAACAGCAAGGCAGCGGCTTAGTATTGGTCATCTTTATCATTGTGGTGGTCGGCTTTGTTGCATCGGTCGCGAACCGTAATCAACAGCGCAATAGCCAGCAATTGGTTTCGATGGTGTTAGGGACAAGGGCTGAAATGGCGGCGCGATCGGCGATCAACGTTGAACTAAGTCGTTTTTATCAAACGCCACCTAGCGGGAGTTGCCATACTCATTCTGTACAATCACTCACGTTTGAAGGTGAAGGATTAGCGCAATGTAGCGCACAGGTTAAATGTAATTTGGTGGGTACAATGGATGATGGCCGTACTGTCCATCAACTCACGTCAACCGGGCGCTGTCAGTCTGGCGATTGGATGTTGCAGCGAGTTATTGAAGTAGGGGTGAAAAAGTGATCCACTATAAATGGCTGATTAGCTTACTGCTCATGAGCGGTGGGGTTTGTGCCCAACAATATAATTTATCCAATAATCAATATCCTCCTTGTAATACCTCGTGGCAAAAATCTGACAACACTTATACCTGTAGCGGTAGTGGTCAAGTGACGTTAAATGATGGTGATGTGATTGTCGCCGATGTTGACTCAACACTGATCGCCAATGACGGTTTTTATTTGATTAATAACCAAGTGGGTAACGCATCAAATAGGATAAGTCTGCAAGCGAACTACGGAGCGATAGCCAGCCAAGGCTCTCAAAATACGATTTATGGGGATGTTTCAGCCAACAGCAGCAACGTAACTTTCAATAACACCAATTTAATTGGTAATGTCACGACGGGAGGAAACGTCACTATCAACGGTGGTAGCGTGCAGGGTAATTTAACCAGTAATGATCGAACGGTTGTTATTACTGGAGCAAACGTGGTTGGTAATATTACGGCGCAATCAGGCATTGTCATTACAGGAAGTGCGTATAGCGGCAATATTACGATGACCTCTAATAACTCTGTGACGTTTAATTCGGTGGATATGACTTCCGGTTCTGTATCAGGGGCAAGTCATTTCACGGCAAACAATAGCCAGCTAGGAAGGCCTGATTCTCAGGTCAGTATTAGTACTACCTCTAACGATATCACCTTAAATGACTCAACGGCTTATGGTGATTTTAATGCGGCAATTAATAATGCTGGTGGCCAAGTTAATGTCAACAATAGTTCAATTACTGGTACATGTTCCCCCATATCTAATCCATTGAATGCTTGTGATCCCTCTCCTGTAGCGCGCTATCATTTTGATGAAGTGCAATGGAGTGGGGCTTTCAATGAAGTCAAGAATGCGTTTGGCTCTTCTCTTAACGGCCGCGCAATGAATGGAGCGCTTACCAGCTCTCAATCACCGGCGCTACCCGCCAATATTAATAATTACGGTACTTGTGGTTATGGCGAGTTTGTTGCCAACCAAAACCAATATGTACAAGTGGCTCATGATAGCCAGTTATCCTTCTCGGACCAGCTAACGATATCTGCGTGGGTGTACCCCGTCAGTCGCCCGGCGAATGGTGGCTTGCATACCATAGTGGCGAAAGATACTAACTACGAATTCCACCTTGATAGCCAAGGGCGAGTTTTTTGGTATTGGGAGAGAAGTTCTGGCGGTGCCAGTACACTAACCACATCCAATGTTATTCCGCTAAATACTTGGACTCATATCACCATTCGCTATAACCGCTCAGCAAGTAGTAATGAGAGACAAAAAATCTATATTAATGGTGTGGTTGCGGCGACAAACAGCGATAACCAACCACTCAAAACCAATACAGTGAATTTGGAGATTGGTCGAGATTACAATTCCGACAACAGAACTTTCTCCGGAAGGCTTGATGAGGTGGCTATTTATAATAAAGCTCTCACTGATAGTCAGATTGTCAATCTGTATAACGAACGCCATCTGTGCCAAAGTTCAGGGCTGCAATGTTTTAGCGATGATTTCCAAAGTCAGCCATTGGATGAGCAGTGGCGAGTATTCAGTAGCAGTGGTAACTTTACGCCTTCAATCACCAATAATCGCATGCGATTAACACAAGCGGTGCAAAACCAAGCCACCGCTTCAACATTCCAACGCATTTTCCCTGCGGCAGGGAACCGTGTAGAGGTTGAATTTGACTATTTTGCCTATGGCGGTAATGGTGCTGATGGGGTGGCGATTGTTTTTTCTGATGCCTCTGTCACTCCTCAAGTTGGAGCATTTGGTGGTCCTTTAGGTTTTGGTTATAAAGTCAATGAGCAAAAACCCGGATTTGCGGGCGGCTGGTTAGGCATTGGATTGGATGAATATGGTAATTATTCGATTGAAGGTGGCGGGAATGGCCCAGGCCGCAGGCGGCAAGCTGTTGTATTAAGAGGTTCTGGTTCCGGCTATAGCGGTTATAACTATTTAGCAGGCACGTGTAATAACGGCACAACCAATACCAATGGAGATTGCCTAAATCCGAGGGTAGACAATACCAATGGTAATCCTCAGCACCGCTACCGAATTGTTATTGACTCAACTCAAGCTTCAACGTCGCTGGTGACCGTAAGCCGTAAAGTTGGCACTGACAGTTGGAAAACTTTAATTGGGCCAGTTAATGTGATGTCATTTGCGGCGCAACAAAATGTTCCTACGGATCTGTTTATGTCCATCACAGGTTCTACAGGCTCTTCGACTAATAACCATGAAATTGATAATTTCGAAGTCTGTGCGCTCAATTCTCGTCCAGTTGGTGAGCAAATTAATCACTTTCGCATCTCTTTGCCAGCACAAGGTTTAACTTGTGCTGCCTCTGACGTGTCTGTGACGGCGTGTGCCGATGAAAATTGCAATAACTTATTTACCGATCCGGTTATTGCTTATTTAGTCCCTAACTCTCTACCTAGTGCAACGGGCGGTTGGGTGAATGGTTCAACTATCTCATTTAGCAATGGGGTTGGTAACACCCAACTTAGGCGTAATAGCGCAGGTAATGTCACCGTTGATGTTTCTGGTTCCGTTCCCACGGCTATGTCTTTCAATAACACTTTATGCAGCCACAATGGGAATGCCGGCCCCTTTTTGGCCAGTAACTGCACGATGAACTTTGCTGACAGTGGCTTCATTTTGGATGTACCTAATTCCTATGCCAATCAATCGGTAACTGGGACCATTAAAGCGGTACGAAAAGATAACGCTTCACAACTGTGTTTGCCTAGTTTTCAAAATGTACAGAAACCCGTTTCCTTTTGGAGTGATTACTTGAGCCCTAATGGGGGACAAGGTTTTAGCGCTTTATCGGTTGGTGTGAATAGTGTGACGGTAGGGCAGTCATCCAATACTGCGATGCCAGTGGTGCTCAATTTCAACCAAAATGGTGAGGCGAGCATTAACGTATCCTATCGTGAGGCTGGTAGCCTTGCTTTGAATGCTCGTTTAACGGGGAGTGGTGATGAGCAGGATTTGCAACTAACAGGTCAAACGACTTTTATACGAGTTCCTCGTGCGTTGGTGTTAAGAACGGATAAGCGATTTGACGCCACTCCACCTGATGGGCAATGCTTAAGTGCGGATACCAGTTGTACTGTATTTGCCAGAGCTGGAGAGGTTTTTGATCTCAATATTAAAGCAGTTGCGGCTGAGCCCAATGAAGATAATGATTTTACCAATAATTTGGGTTTAACTAATTACCAACAGCAATCAATAACTCTGGATCATGTACTGAGAGAGCCAGCTAGTGGTTCTGCTGGTTCTATTGGTACACTGAATTACGATCATGAGCTGGGAGAGGTTACAACCGTTCAACAGAGTGTGACTGAAGTTGGTGTGTTTGATTTTTTATTAGTCCCGCCCACATCCTATCTTGGCTTAGATTTAACTGCGGCTAATTTGCCGATCTCGGTCGCCTCAACGGGGTCTATCGGCCGTTTTACTCCTTATTATTTACATATAGAGGGTAATACTCCTAGTTTTTCTCAAGCATGTAGCACTTTCACTTATTTGGGGCAGGCAATGAAATTTGATCGGTTACCTGAAGTTGCGGTAGCAGGGCGATTTTACGATGAATTGGGTACTAATGGCGAAGGTGAGACGGAGAATTATAAGATTGGTAGCTGGTGGCGATACAGTAATCCTTGGCTCTATCGAAATTTTTCAGCGCAAAGTTCAGGTTTTAATATTACTGATACTGAAACACCGGGATTATTAAATCCGCAAGAGGGATTTGCTTGGTCGGGAAGTGTGGTGATTGATGCAAGTAACTTTATTGCTCGGCTTGAAAATGCTCAAATTCGCTATGACAAGCCTTACGTTCCGGTAGAGCCTATCGCTGAGGGAGTGATTTTACACCTCTCAATTGATGATACGAAAGATTTAGACGGTGTGTGTTATCAAACCAGCGCTGGTTCGGGGTGTATTGGCTATGATTTTCCATCTTCAGAGAGTCAGAATCAGCGCTGGGGAAAACTGGTGATCCACGACACTTATGGCCCAGAAACGAGTGGCTTAAGTCAAGCGATTACCAGTGAATACTTCACCTCAAATAGCTTTGTTTTAAATAAAGCTGACAGTTGTACCAGTCTCCCCACAATTGATGATTTTGTTTTCAATTCCTCTGATTTTACTGTGCTGAAAAATGGCACACCGATACCGCCAGAAGTAAAAGTGACATTGGCTGGTGATTTAAGTTCTGGAGAGAGCAGTGTGGATTATACTCCGCCAGGTTCGGCGAATACTGGTGTTGTCGTGAACAGCTACAATCTTTCAACTTTGTTACCTTGGTTACGTGTTGATGCTGATTCTAATGATAGCTTTGAAGACAGTATCTCAGGCCGAGTACAGTTTGGATTGTACCGAGGCAGCGACCGGGTAATCTGGTGGCGTGAAAAAAATTAACCGGATAATTCACACAAATTCATGGAGATTTTTCTACCTAAGTTAGGAATCTGTTAGAAATTGCGTGTTTCAGTCCATGTTTATGCGTCAACGCCTTGCTGTGATCGCAAGGCATTGGTACATTTAGTGCAATTTTCTATCTTCTAATTCTTGCAGGACGAGCGAAGAATATGTTCAAAAAACTGCGTGGCATGTTTTCCAACGATCTATCGATCGATTTAGGTACCGCCAATACTCTTATATACGTTAAAGGACAAGGTATTGTCCTCGACGAGCCTTCCGTTGTTGCTATTCGCCAAGATAAAGGTCGTGGTGGAAAAAGCGTTGCTGCTGTCGGTCATGCCGCTAAGCAGATGCTTGGTCGTACGCCGGGGAATATTTCTGCAATTCGTCCTATGAAAGACGGCGTGATTGCGGATTTCTACGTGACCGAAAAAATGTTGCAACACTTCATCAAGCAGGTGCATGACAACAGTGTACTCAAACCGAGCCCTCGCGTTCTTGTGTGTGTGCCTTGTGGCTCCACCCAAGTTGAACGCCGTGCGATTCGTGAATCAGCACTCGGTGCTGGCGCGCGTGAAGTGTATTTGATTGATGAGCCTATGGCGGCGGCCATCGGTGCTGGTCTGCGTGTTTCTGAACCAACGGGTTCAATGGTGGTCGATATCGGTGGTGGTACGACTGAAGTTGCCGTTATTTCCTTGAACGGTGTGGTTTACTCTTCCTCTGTGCGTATCGGCGGTGATCGTTTTGATGAAGCGATCATCAATTATGTGCGTCGTAACTACGGCAGCTTAATCGGTGAAGCGACCGCAGAGAAAATCAAACATGAAATTGGCTCGGCTTACCCCGGCGATGAAGTGATGGAGATTGAAGTTCGTGGTCGTAACCTTGCTGAAGGGGTTCCTCGTAGCTTTACTCTTAACTCCAATGAAATCTTAGAAGCACTGCAAGAACCGCTTTCCGGTATTGTTTCTGCGGTGATGGTTGCGCTTGAACAGTGTCCGCCAGAGCTTGCTTCTGATATCTCAGAAAATGGTATGGTATTAACCGGTGGTGGAGCGCTGCTCAAAGATATCGACCGCCTCTTGACCGAAGAAACGGGAATACCAGTCGTGGTTGCCGATAATCCTCTAACCTGTGTTGCCCTTGGTGGCGGTAAAGCGTTGGAAATGATCGATATGCACGGTGGCGACCTATTTAGCGAAGAATAATGGCTTTGGGAGCCGTAAAGCTCCCATCATGACATCTAGGATTTTTATAGAATGAAGCCAATATTTGGTCGAGGACCATCTCTTCAGCTACGTCTCTTTTTTGCCGTGATTTTATCAGCCAGTCTTATGCTGGCTGATAGTCGTTTAGGTGCTTTTTCCAACGTTCGTTTTTTTCTTAATAGCTTAGTGGCTCCCATTCAATACATGGCGGATTTACCGCGCAGCATGTTTGATGATCTGTATGAGCGATTCGCCACTCATCAAAAACTGATTGAATCGAATCAACGTTTAAAACGAGAAGCGATCACCTTGAAAAGTGATTTGATCTTGTTTGATCAATACCGCGAAGAGAACCAACGGTTACGTAAATTGCTTGGATCTTCTTTTGTTCGTGATGAAAAGAAGGTTGTCACTGAGGTGATGGCGGTCGATACCTCACCTTATCGTCATCAAGTTGTGATTGATAAAGGGCGAACGGATGGCGTTTACGAAGGGCAACCCGTTATCAACGACAAAGGTATTGTTGGCCAAGTGACTTTTGTGGCGGCGCATAACAGCCGGGTGTTGTTGCTGACTGACACCAATAGTGCGATTCCAGTGCAAATTATTCGTAATGATATTCGAGTGATTGCTTCAGGGAATGGCCAGGTGGATCGTATTCAATTGGAACACATTCCCACCAGCACCGATATTGAAGTGGGCGATTTGCTCGTCACATCAGGTTTAGGGGGCGTATATCCTGAAGGTTATCCTGTCGCACACGTTTCGGTGGTCGACAAAGATACCCAGCGTGAATTTGCGTCGATCACCGCCGATCCCGTGGTGGATTTTGATCGTCTACGCTATTTGCTGTTGATCTGGCCTAACGAAGATAGGCAGCAGAAAGTATTGCAAGTTACGCCAGAGAAAATGTTAGAGGAAGCAACCGATGGCCAGTAGTGTCGTGAAAAGTAAATTGGTGATTGGTGCATCATTTCTCTTTGCTCTGGTTTTACAAACTATCCCTTGGCCGGGTGAGCTGGATCTACTGCGCCCATCGTGGTTACTGCTGGTGACATGCTATTGGGTTTTAGCGTTGCCGCATCGAGTCAACGTAGGGTCGGCTTTGATCCTTGGTTTGTTATGGGATCTGCTGCTTGGTTCAACATTGGGCATTCGTGGCATGATGATGGCCATTGTTGTCTACTTAGTGGCGATTAACTTCTTAGTGCTGCGTAATATGGCGTTATGGCAACAAGCCGTAATCATTGGCGTGTTATCTATGTTGCTTGAAGTGCTGATCTTCTGCGGCGAATATTTAATTCAAGATGTGACATTTAACCCGCTCTCGCTATGGGTTGGTATGATCAATTGCATATTATGGCCTTGGATGTTCCTACTGCTTCGTCGTGTGCGACGCCACTGGCACCTTAGATGATGAATAAAAAAATTGTATTAGCTTCTGGCTCGCCAAGAAGACGAGAGTTACTGACTCAACTGGGTTATCAGTTTGATATTGTGGTGCCCAACGTTGAAGAGTGCCGTAATGAGCATGAAGCCCCAGCAGCGTATGTTGAACGTTTATCACGTGATAAGGCACTGGCTGGTGTTGCTTTATCCAACCCTGCTTCGATAGTTATTGGGTCTGATACCATAGTCGTGCAAGGTGAAACAGTACTTGAAAAACCTGCTGATTTTGCTCAAGCACAACAGATGTTACGCAGCTTATCTGGTACAAAACATCAAGTGATGACAGCCGTAACCGTAGCAACACATGATCATTCTAAATCCGTCGTGGTAACGACGGATGTATGGTTTAAACCTTTGTCAGATGAAGAAATAGAACAATATTGGCAATCGGGTGAACCTTGCGATAAGGCTGGCAGTTATGGCATTCAAGGATTGGGTGGACGATTTGTAACGAAGATCGAAGGCAGCTATTACGCTGTTGTAGGATTACCATTATTCGAAACTGACCAGCTCTTGCACGAATTTATATAATTAAAAACATTGAGGTGTACTCATGAGTGCAGAGTTGCTACTAAACGTCACCCCGAGTGAAACTCGAGTGGCGATGATTGAAGGCGGAATTCTTCAAGAGGTCCACATTGAGCGAGAAGCGAAACGCGGCATTGTGGGCAATATTTACAAAGGAAAAGTCAGCCGAGTTCTTCCCGGAATGCAGGCCGCCTTTGTCGATATTGGTTTAGACAAGGCCGCTTTTCTTCACGCTTCTGACATTGTTCCTCATACTGAATGTGTGGCTGAGAACGAAAAACAGCAGTTTCAAGTTCGTGATATTTCAGAGCTAGTTCGTCAAGGCCAAGATATCGTGGTGCAAGTGGTCAAAGATCCATTAGGCACTAAAGGCGCCCGTTTAACGACAGATATTACCCTACCTTCGCGCTATCTCGTTTTTATGCCCGGCGCAAGTCATGTTGGTGTCTCACAACGCATTGAAAGTGAATCAGAGCGTGATCGTCTCAAAAAAGTCGTGGCTCATTATTGTGATGAGCACGGTGGGTTCATTATTCGTACCGCCGCTGAAGGGGCTGATGAGAAAGAGCTTTCACAAGATGCCGCCTTTCTTAAACGGCTATGGCTGAAAGTGTTGGAGCGTCGAGTTAAATACAAAACACGCTCGACACTGTATGGCGAATTGGGTTTAGCTCAGCGTATTTTACGAGATTTTGTCGGCACCGATTTGACGCGGATCTTAGTCGATTCGCGCCTTGAATTTGAGAACCTCAAAGAGTTCACCTCAGAGTTTGTGCCTGAGTTAACCGATAAGCTTGAACTGTATGAAGGTGACAAGCCTATTTTTGATATGTACGACACCGAAAACGAGGTTCAGCGTTCTCTTGAGCGTAAAGTGGAGCTCAAGTCTGGTGGATACCTTATCATCGACCAAACCGAAGCCATGACCACGATTGATATCAATACTGGCGCATTTGTTGGCCGTCGTAACCTCGAAGAAACCATTTTTAATACCAATGTTGAAGCGACCCAAGCCATTGCCCGTCAGTTACGTTTGCGCAACTTAGGGGGCATCATCATTATTGATTTTATCGATATGATGTCTGAAGAGCACCGTAAGCGAGTGCTCAACTCCTTAGATGCCGCCCTGGTTAAAGATCGCGTCAAAACGAATATTAATGGTTTTACGCAGTTAGGCTTGGTGGAGATGACGCGTAAGCGCACCCGTGAAAGTATTGAACACGTGTTATGTTCAAGTTGTCCAACCTGTGAAGGCCGCGGCAGTGTGAAAACCGTTGAAACCGTCTGTTTCGAAATCTTACGTGAAATCACGCGTGTCAACCGTGCTTACGATGCGGATAAATTTGTGGTTTACGCATCCCCTGCGGTGGCAGAAACCTTGCAAGGTGATGAGTCTCATGCTCTTGCTGAGTTGGAAGTGTTTATTGGAAAAGAAGTGCGTATCCAAGCGGAGCCACTTTATATTCAAGAACAATTTGACGTTGTGATGATGTAGTAGGGCTTTTGTGATCTCAACTTTTACGCGCCTTTGGCGAATAGTATTGTGGTTTATCGTTAGCGTACTAGTGGTGCTGGCTGTTACTGTCACCACCTTGCGTGTGTTTTTGCCACAAATGAATCGTTTCCAAGGCGAAATACAAACGTTGATCAACCAAAATTCAGGTTTTGAATTTGAATTAAGTGAGGTCACTGGTTTTTGGCGTAATACTCACCCGTCAATTGCACTTAAGGGGCTAAAAGCAAAGCTACCTGATGGATCGCAAATTCACTTTTCTGCGCAGCAAATCGATGTTGAATTTGACCTCATTCAGTCAATACTGCAAATGCAACCTGTGGTCGCGGATCTCAGTATTCATCAACTCAAATTGGATATTCGCTCGGTAAACTGGCTTGATCTACAGGCTGAAGATAACCAACAGAGCCGCACACAAGGCAATGTCATTCAACGTTTAGACAACCTACTGTTGCGGCAATTGGATGATTTTGCGCTACTCGACTCGACGGTTTTCTATCAATCTGTCGCGGGGGAGATTCGCCAGTTAGATATTGAACGTCTTCGGTGGAAAAATAACGCTCAGCAACATAAAGCTGAAGGCGTGGTGAGCATCGCTGATACCAGTATTAACTCTCTGTTAGTGAGTGCTAACTTTGAAGATCATGGTTCACTACGCGATATTTCAGGTCGCTTCTATGTTAGCGCTGACAATATCAAAATAAACCCGTGGTTGACTCGTTATCTCAAAGACGAAACCGGCATTAAGAAAGGACAGGTGAGTTTTAATGCATGGCTGACCTTAGAACATAACCAACCCAAAGATAGCTATGTCGAACTTAAGCCCTCTGAACTGGTTTGGGGTGAAGAGCGTCAGCATGAACTGTTGTTAGAGTCGGGAATCATCAAACTGTTACCTATTGAACAAGGATGGCAAGTTAACGCTTACTCACTTCAGTTGCGCACGGATGACGAAGTGTGGCCTAAACTTGATGTCGCGTTTGAATGGCAACCGACGCAATGGCGTTTGAACTTGTCGCAGTTAGACATAAAAACTTTGCTTCCCTTTGTGAAAATGATGCCCGATTCCAGCAAAACGAACGAGCTTTTGCAGCAATTGGATTTTGGGGGCACCCTAGAAGATATTCGGCTCAGCAAAGGAGATAGCCTGCAATCGCTTCGTTATTCTGCCGAACTCAGTGATGGCGCCATGGCGCAATGGCAGTTATTGCCACAAGTACACCATCTCAAAGCCTCCATTGCAGGTAGCATGGAGAGTGCCCGCGCCAAAGTAACGCTGATTGATGACGTGTTACCTTATGGTGATGTTTTCCAAGCACCATTGAATATTCGTCAAGGTGAAGCCGATGTTGTGTGGCAAAAGCAAGACGATGGCTGGTCATTGTGGGCCAGTAAAGTGACTGCGGCGACGCCTGACTTACAAGTGCTTGGATCATTTCGTCTCGATTTTCCTGAAAAACGCAGCCCTTTACTTTCATTTTATGCGGAAGCGGACTTATACAATGCAGGTGAAACTTGGCGTTATTTGCCCACCTTAGCATTGGGGCGCAAGTTAACAGACTATCTCTCTACTGCGATTCAAGGCGGTAAAGCCAACACTGCTAAACTGCTTTGGTATGGTGAACTTGGCGATTTTCCCTACCAACAAAACAATGGTGTATTCCAAGCTTGGGTTGGTTTAAAAGAGGCGAAATTTAGTTTTGATACGGCGTGGCCGCCGATCACCAATTTGCAACTCGATCTGCTGTTTGAAAACGATGCGATGTACCTTGATTCACACTCTGCGACCTTAATGGATGTCACTGCCCAGCGGATCACAGGGCGAATACCTGAGCTAGCCGAAGGTGGACACATCGAAATCGAAGCCAGTGCAACAGCCCAAGGCAATGCCGTACGCGACTATATGACCTCAACGCCTTTAGTGGATTCGGTGGGAGCGGCGTTAACGGCGATCCAAGTCAGTGGCGAAGTGCAATCTGAATTTCAGCTTCGTATTCCTTTTGATAGTGAACAGGAACCCCGAGCATGGGGTTGGGCGAATTTAAATAATAACCACGTGGAAATTGATGCACCGCCAATGGTGCTTGAGGGTGTCTCTGGCAAAATTGAATTTGATAATGACGTTGTGACGGCAGCCGGTTTGTCGGCTGATCTGCTGACTCAACCGATCGCGATTGATTTTAAAGGTGAAAATGCCAGCCAAGGTTACGCGGTGAATATTGATGTGGTGGGAGACTGGGATATTAAACCCCTGACGCCTTTTGTCGGTGAGCGTTGGCTAAACCGTTTAAAAGGGCATGCTCCTTGGCAAATGGGCGTTGATATTCAGCTCAATGATGTCGGTTTCACTTATCAAATCGACACCTTAGCCGATTTAAAAATGGTAGAAAGTGATTACCCTTACCCGCTAAAAAAAGCCTTCAACGTGGCAGGCAAAGCCCACTTGCAAGCGTCGGGTAACCAAGAGTCGATCACCGCTCGTCTACAATTACCACAAGCGAAATACCAAGCTGAAATCGATATCACATCGAAAAAACCACGCCTGACGGCCACCAATCTCATAGTAGGGAGCGGCAATTTCAAAATCAGTCCAGTGGTTGGCCACCATGCGCAGATCCGCAGCGATACCTTTAATTTGGATGAATGGTTGAGTTTGGCCAACGAGCCTCAGCCGAAGAAAAAATCAGCTCTAGCGGAGATGAATACTCCCGAGATCCCACCACCAGAGAGAGTGGACATCAACGTCAAAGCACTTCTACTAGCGGGAATTGAATGGCACGATGTTGATTTTAATGCCAGACGTAAAAATCTCGGTTGGTACGCACAGCTCGAGAGCCAAGAAGCAAAAGGTCAAGCGAGTTATATTGAACCTTATGATTTGTCCGTCTCGCTTGAACGTTTGCACGTTTACATTCCTGAGCTGGAGGACAGCTCCAAAAAATCACTGTTGGTTGATCAAGATCGCCAGTCTGAGCCGCTTATTACTGGTTTTGACCGACAGTTTCATCGATTGGTGCCAAACTTAACTTTGGCCATTGATGATCTTTGGTTGCAGGGTTACAAGGTGGGCAAGATGAATATGGACTTCCAACGGCAAGGTGATACTTTGCAATGGAAGAAGATTGATATCAGTAGTGGTTCAAACCAAGTGACTATCAATGGTGCTTGGACGTTGAATAAAGACGCACAAGGTGATGAGCGTAGCCATACTCAACTGAATCTCACCATGAAAGGTGACAATAATAGCGATTTGATGGAGCGCTTTGGCATCAGCTCCGGTATCCAAAGAGCGCCATTTGAAATGTCGAGTCAAACCGAATGGGATGGCGCGCCTTGGTCAATGAAGATCGACAGCTTAGAAGGCAAGATAGAGACGACTATGGGTAAAGGTGTCGTTTCTGATGTCAGCGGTGCCGCTCGTTTACTCGGATTATTCAGTTTAGATTCCATTATCCGTAAAATGCAGCTCGATTTTAGTGACGTGTTTGATAAAGGAATGGCCTTTAACTCAATTACGGGCAGTGGTGAAATTTCGCAAGGGATTTTTGTTACCAACAACATCAAAATGGATGCTGTTGCCGGTGAAATGACCATTAAAGGCTTAGCGGATCTCAATAGCCGTACTGTTGATGCTGAGGTGAATTTTGTACCAGACATCACATCAGGAATTCCCGTCTTGACGGCTTTTGCGGTGACACCGCAAACAGCGCTGTATGTCCTAGCTATTACGACCGTGATTGCACCTGTGGTTGAGGTCTTTACACAAGTCAACTATGAGGTTAAAGGACCAATTAATTCACCGGTTGTTAAAGAGCTTTCACGTAGTAGGGGCGAGTTTAAATTGCCAGAAAAGTTGAGAAAATTGACTGAAAAATAGGGAAGTAGGCATGGATCGCGTTGGACTTATTCAAATGACGTCAAGCTCTGAACCTGCGCAGAATTTGGCCTATATCGAACAGCTAGTGTCACTACTTGTGGCGCAAGGTGCGAAGTGGATTGTCACGCCGGAAAATGCACTGGTGTTTGGCACGCGACAACAGTACCACCAACATGCCGAGCCATTGGGGCAAGGGCCCTTGCAGAGCCAATTGGCTGCTATGGCTCGCTTTCATCGGGTGTGGCTGTTGGTGGGCAGCATGCCTATCCGTCGTGAGGTTGGGGTAACGACTACCTCCTTGCTGTTTGATGCCAATGGCGATCTTGTCGCGCACTACGACAAATTACACATGTTTGATGTAGATGTCGCTGACGGCCACCAGCGCTATCGAGAATCGGAAACTTTTACCTGCGGCACAAAGCTGAGTGTTGCGTCGACACCATTTGGTCAAATTGGCCTTTCCATCTGCTATGATGTGCGCTTTCCGCACCTCTATTCCCAATTAAGAGTGCAGGGTGCTCAGATATTAGTGGTTCCTGCGGCCTTTACGGCGGTGACCGGAAAGGCACATTGGGAAGTCTTGTTAAGAGCCCGAGCGATAGAGAATCAGTGTTGGATTGTTGCGGTTGGGCAAACTGGGCTTCATCCATGTGGGCGCGAGACATGGGGTCATTCGATGGTCATCAGCCCGTGGGGTGAGGTTATTGCAAGCTTAAACCAGCAAGTGGGGAATTTAGTCGCCGATATTGACTTGGCTTACGTTGAGCAAGTTCGACAAAAAATGCCCATTGCTGCACACACCCGATTCACCAATCAGTTTATAGATAATAAGAGCAAACTATGAGTATTAACCGCATTGAAGATGCACTATTAAAACCTGCAGGATTAACCGAGCAAGATATTGCGGATACACTAGCGACAATTGCCACTCGTCAAATTGATTATGCCGATATCTATTTTCAGTCGAGCTGGCATGAATCTTTAGTGCTCGAAGACAGCATTATTAAAGACGGCTCATTTAATATCGATTGCGGTGTTGGTGTGCGTGCCATCACAGGTGAAAAAACGGGTTTTGCTTATTCAGATCAAATCCAATTAGAAGGTTTGAAACAGAGTGCAATAGCCGCACGAGGCATTGCGCAGCAAGGCAAACGTGGTTGTGTTCAAGCCTTTAAACGTAGCGATAATCAAGCCTATTATGCGGCGGATAACCCACTAGCCAGTTGGGAAAAAAAGCAAAAAACAGAATTACTGCAAGAGCTGGATGCTTACATTCGTACCAAAGAGCCGTTGATCCAAGAAGTCTCGGTGAGCTTAAGTGGTGTGCATGAACAGATGTTAGTTGCTGCAACCGATGGGACTTACGCAGGCGATATCCGCCCGTTGGTCCGTTTGTCGATCAGCGTGTTAGCACAAAAAGGTGATCGCCGCGAGCGAGGCAGCTCTGGCGGTGGTGGTCGTTTTGGTTATGACTTTTTCCTCACCGAACAAGATGGCCGTAAAGTTGCGTTTCAGTTTGCCGATGAAGCTATCCGACAAGCCTTAGTCAACCTTGAAGCTGTCGCAGCTCCCGCTGGCGCGATGCCTGTTGTGCTTGGTTCTGGTTGGCCGGGCGTCTTGCTTCACGAAGCGGTAGGGCATGGCTTAGAAGGTGATTTTAACCGCAAAGGATCTTCTGTTTTCTCCGGTAAAATTGGCCAGAAAGTAACCTCAACGCTTTGTACGATTGTTGACGATGGCACGTTGAAAGATCTGCGTGGCTCGCTCAATGTCGACGATGAAGGTGTCAATGGTCAATACAACACCTTAATTGAAAATGGCGTGTTGAAAGGCTACATACAAGACAAACTCAACGCACGTTTGATGGGGGTGAACCCTACGGGTAATGGGCGTCGTGAATCGTACGCACATTTACCGATGCCGCGCATGACCAACACTTACATGTTGCCGGGTGAACATACGCCAGAAGAGATCATTTCAACAGTGAAGAAAGGCGTTTATGCGCCCAACTTTGGCGGTGGACAAGTGGATATCACCTCGGGTAAATTTGTGTTCTCTGCCTCTGAAGCCTATATGATTGAAAACGGAAAAATTACTTATCCAATCAAAGGTGCAACCTTGATCGGTTCTGGCATTGAGGCAATGCAACAAGTCTCGATGGTGGGTAACGATTTGAGCCTTGATCGCGGCGTTGGAGTGTGCGGTAAAGCAGGACAAAGTGTGCCTGTTGGAGTAGGGCAACCTACGCTTAAGCTAGATTCGCTCACTGTTGGTGGCACCGAATAACGTTGTTACTCGCTCAGAGCTGACGTGGTTTGTATCGCGCAGTGTAAGCAAATAAAAAGCGGCGTTTTGATGCGCCGCTTTTTTATCTCTTTTATTCACTGCGTTGAATTGAAAAGGTTAAATATCATCTCGCTCGATCGGGCAGCTCATGCAGCGCGCGCCGCCTCGGCCTCGGCCGAGTTCATTGCCGGGGATGGTTAATACTTTGATGCCCGCCTTATCGTATTTCTCGTTAGTGTAGACATTGCGCTCGTAGCCAATCACAACTCCGGGTTTAACCGTTAGCACGTTGTTGGCGTCATTCCATTGCTCACGCTCAGCCTCATAGCTATCACCACCAGTGGTGATGATTTTGAGTTTGTCCAAACCTAACGCGCGTTCAATCGCATTAACATAACTTGGCATTGAATCGACGTTCATCCCGCCATCGCCTTTCGGCGTTAAACGCCATGTTTCTAAATCATGACGCATAATTTCGGGGTAAACAGAAAAGGTGTCGACATCCATATGTGTCATCACCGTATCTAAATGCATACAGGAGCGGTGTTTAGGCAGGTTAACGGCAATCACCTCTTTGGCCTGCCCATGTTTAAATAAACTCGCAGCAAAATTTTCTACCCCTTGCACCGTCGTGCGTTCGGAAATACCAATCAACACTGCACCTTTACCGATCACCAGTACGTCGCCCCCTTCAATATTGGCATTATCGTAGTGTAGATCTTCATCACCAAAATACTTGATAAAATTCTCTCCTGCAAATACAGGATGCCAACGATAAATGGCGCGTAAATGGTTGGTTTCACGTTGGCGTGCTGGTTTCATCATCGGATTAAGTGATACGCCGCCATACACCCAACAAGAGGTATCGCGGGTAAAGAGATGATTAGGCAACGGTTCAATCACAAAATCTAACGGACGATGCATTTTAGGTAGCATCGAAGAGGAGTGGATGGGCAGTTCGGAATAAGCAAGACCACCGAGTAGCAGAGTGGCGAGGTGTTCGTTATCCATGTCAGCTAAATAGCAGCGCAGATCGAGCGCCAAAGTGGGACCATAGCGAAAATCAGAAATTTGCGTATCGAGCAACCACGCTTTGGCATCGGCAACGGCTAAGGTTTCGACTAAGAGATCATGCAACAACAGCACTTCAACATCTTGGTCCTTCAATGTGTTGGCAAAGGCATCATGCTCTTTTCCTGCATCTTCTACGGCAAGCACATCATCAAATAACAGTTCATGACAGTTCGACGGTGTGAGATGAGTTAAGGCACGCTCTGGCCGATTGAGTAATACTCGGCGCAGTTGCCCAACTTCAGATCCAACGTACAGCTTATTCATTTTGTATCCCTACTCTTCTATTTCTCATGTTCTTTATGACAAGCTTAAGCGAACGATGCAAGTCTACTTAGTGGTGATATTAGCTGTTATTTTGTGAACTTATAGTTGTGTATGCTTTAAAGTGTGCACTTATTAAAAAATAACTCCAAAACCAGCCAAATAAGCCTAATAACGACAAAGTGCTTTGTTATGCGTTTTTGGCTCAGAGGAGGGTGAATTAAGCATGAAGAATAAGTGATTTTCTATGCGCTTATTTACATAAAAAGTGCATAATGCGGGCAGGTTTAACCAAAGCGACCTTTTTTGCTATGCATGAATGTTTGATAAACAGGCAGTTTAATGCGGTGAAAGAGCAAATCATCAGGCAGATAATCTACTGAATTAGCAAAATGAAAATAAATTGTTAAATTAAAGTGTTTTTTATTTGATCTGTACTTGATTGAGCAGTGATCCTTTAGAAAGATAAAGATCGCGGTACGTTGTTGGTGGCAATTTTAGGCGAACCATGCCATATTTCGTCGAAATTCATTTATACCCTTCCGACGTGAAGTTGCAGCGGTGCTGGCTACGTTTGCTCACCCCAGTCACATAGTTTATCTATGTTCATGGGGATGAACTTAATTGCCGCCTATCTGCAACGCCAAGTTGATGGAGTATAGTCTACATTTAGCCAAATCTGGAGCACCTTATGTCTCAACCTCAGCAAGATGACTACGTATCCGTTGAAGAGTTAATCGAAATTCAAAAAGAAGATACTCGCGACATCATTCAAGCCCTGCTCGAAGATGGCAGTGATCCAGATGCGTTATATGAGATAGAGCACCACCTATTTGCTGAAGATTTTGACACGCTAGAAAAAGCGGTTGTTGAAGCCTTTAAAATGGGCTTTGAAGTGCTTGAAGCAGAAGAAACAGAAGATGAAGACGGCAATAAACTATTGTGCTGTGACGCGACTATGCAATCGGTACTGAAGGCCGAAGCGATCGATGAACAGGCAGTGAAGCTTATTCAACTTGCTGAAAAATATGACATTATTTACGACGGATGGGGCACTTACTACGAAGGTGAAGATGCGCTATACGACGATGAAGAAGATGAAGACGACCAAGAGTGATTAGGCGTTATTTACCTTGATGTGAGATACCAGCCCTTTGGCTGGTATTTTTTTGTATCGAGAAAACCCCCAGCTAGGCTGGGGGTTCCGTAAAGCTTACAGCTATAAGTCAGTTATATAACCCCTTTCAATTTGATAAAAACGTCTTGTGGTCTGGCAACTGCAAGAGTTAATTAAGAATTGAAAGGGGGTCCCAATGGGGGACGAAAAGAGCTTAGCGCACACGCGATGGAATTGTAAATATCATGTAGTTTTTGCACCTAAGTACCGAAGGCAGGTGTTCTATGGTGAGAAACGAAGGGCAGTAGGCGAGATACTTAGAAAACTATGTGAATGGAAAAGTGTGAATATTATTGAAGCGGAGTGCTGCGTAGATCATATTCATATGCTTTTAGAAATACCACCGAAGATGAGTGTTTCATCATTTATGGGGTATTTGAAAGGAAAAAGTAGCCTGATGCTATATGAGCGATTTGGAGATTTGAAGTTCAAGTACAGGAATCGAGAATTTTGGTGTCGAGGGTATTATG